>DATKLO010000072.1:0-3609 GCA_035542375.1 Steroidobacteraceae bacterium
CCAGAGGGCGGCCCGCACCGCGCTGCGAAAGGCGAAGGCCACGCAGATTGCCGCGACCCAGACCGGCAGGAACAGCAACAGCACCGGGAGTGTCCGCGCCTGCAGGGTGCCCGGTCCGAGCAGCGCCAGGGCGCCTGTCAATGCGATCGCAGCGGGCAAGGCGACCAGGATCGCTACGAGGGACTTACTCAACATTCGATGGGTCGACGCTGTGGGGATGCGAGCGCTTGCGCCAGGCATCGCAGTACGGCAGTAACACGCAAGTGAGCATCAGCGCGGTGAGAGCGGCGAAGACTCCCGGCCAGGCGCCGAGGATCCTCTCGGCCAACATCACCGCGAGCGCGGTGAACACCACCCCCAGCCCGCACAGCGCGCGGGCTTGCGCCGCGGCGCCCTCCACGAATCCTTGGTGCGGCGTGCTCAGGTAAAAGCAGATGCCCGCGAGTGCCGCGGCGATGATGTAGAGAGCCGTCACCCTCACCCCCTGTTCGTGGCCGGCAGTATGCCGCGCTGCGGTACCTGAATGCAAATGATTTGCATTTGCGTTTGGAGTCATTAGGATAGCGCGCTGCAATAAACAGCGGGAATGGAGCACATGGGGCGCAGCAAGCGGTGGAGTCCTGAAGCGTGGATCGTGGCGATCCCGGCACTCGCCGGTGCGGGCGGTGCGATGGCGGCAGAGGCCTCGCCCGAAGGCGAGGATTCGCGACCCGCGATCGTCATCAGCGCCACGAGAATCGGGGAAGAGACCTCCTCCGCCACGGGCCTGGTACTGACTCAGCGTGAAACACCCCAGTCGGTGACGATCATCGATCGCGACAGAATCCAGGATCTGGCGCTCACCAACGCGAACGATCTGCTCGATCACGTTCCGGGACTGAATGTCGAGCGCGTCGAGACCGATCGAACCTACTTCAACGCGCGCGGATTCGATGTTACCTCTCTGCAGATCGACGGTATCGGCCTCCCCCTGATCTCCGGCATCCAGTTCGGCGATCTGGATACGGTGCTGTGGGATCGGGTCGAGGTGGTACGTGGCGCCAACGGCATGATGACAGGCATCGGCAATCCCTCCGCCACGATCAACTATGTGCGCAAGAGGCCCACGGCGACCTTCGCAGCTTCACTCACCGGCATGGTGGGTTCCTGGGATGAGAAGCGGATCGAGGCGGACGTGTCAGGGCCCCTCGATCAATCCGGCATGCTCGCGGGCCGGCTGATCCTCGCGCACGAGGACCGCGATTCCTATCTCGATTTCAACAAGGTGGCCCGCAACGTGTATGGGGCATTGCTCTCGTGGGACCTCACCGGAAAGCTGAAAGCAACCACAGGATACATGCGCCAGGACAACGATGCGGATGGCGTGCTCTGGGGGGCGCTGCCTTTGATTTATTCGGACGGCACCCAGATTCAGGACTACCCCCGGTCGG
Source organism: Steroidobacteraceae bacterium (assembly GCA_035542375.1). Classification (GTDB taxonomy): domain Bacteria; phylum Pseudomonadota; class Gammaproteobacteria; order Steroidobacterales; family Steroidobacteraceae; genus 13-2-20CM-66-19. Next base: position 1,431 of record DATKLO010000072.1, read on the forward strand.
CTTCCACCTCGGCCGACTGGACCTACTGGAACGTCCGGGATCAGACCACCTTCACCGAGCTCCGTTACACCTCCGAGGGCGGTTGGTCGGCCAGGGGCATACTGACTTACCACCGCTTCCAGGAAAGCGCGAAGCTCCTGTATGCGTTCGGCTATCCCGACCGGGGCACCGGCCTGGGCATTGTCGGCATGTCCGGAGTGTATCCGTCGGACTACAAGCAGTATCTGATCGATGTGTATGCCTCGGGTCCGGTCTCCGTCCTGGGTCGCGAGCAGCACCTGGCGTTCGGTGTCTCCGCCGGCCGCTCCGACGGGCACGAATACGAGGGGTTTTCAGATGAATTCCCGGAGTACCCGGACTACCGCCTGTTCGGGCAGGTGCAGCTCGCCGAGCCTGCGTATCCCGCTCCCATCCTGCGATCGCACACCAGCGACAGGCTGGTGCGGGCCTACGCAGCCGCCCATCTCGATGTCACCGATCGGCTCAAGGGCGTGCTGGGAGTCAGCGCGGCAAGACTCGTGGGCAGCGGCACGTCGTATGGAACCGACCAGTCCCGCGACAACACCAAGGCGAGCCCGTACGTGGGAGCACTTTACGATCTGACCCCGAATCTGACTCTGTACGCCAGCTACACGGGCATCTTCAACCCCCAGATCGAAGTCGACTTCAACAACCGCAAGCTCCCTCCGGCCGTCGGCTCGAGTTACGAGGGAGGCATCAAGAGCGAATGGTTCGATCGGCGCCTGTATGCCACCATCGCGGGATTCCGCGTCAGGCAGAATGACCTGGCGACCGTGGCGGGCGTCTTCGGCCCGGACGATCCCAACGGTCCGATCGGCGGCACGTACTACTCAGGAGTCAACACGACCTCGACGGGATTCGAGCTCGAAGTGGCAGGCCGATTGAATGACCGCTGGTCCCTGAACGGAGGTTACACCCGCTACACGCTCGACGATGACAGCGGCGGTAACCCACGGCCTTATCTGCCGGACCACACCTTGAAGCTCGGCACGGCATTCACTGTGCTGCCAGCCTCGGATTTGCAAGTGGGCGCGGACCTGCGCTGGCAGAACAGCATCTACTACGTGGACAACGGTATCCAGACTGCCGACGGTAATCCTGGACTCGTGCGTCAGCCCGGTTACGCGGTACTTGATGTCAGGGCGAGCATGCGGATCGTGGACCGTTTGCAGGCTCATCTCAACCTCCGCAATGTCGCGGACCGAAAGTACCTGTCGAGTCTCATGTGGGGACAGGCGTATTACGCCGCGCCACGCAGCGTGAGCTTCTCTGTGAGTTACGTCTACTAGCCACGCGCCGCGCGATTACGCCGCCAGAGCTGCCCGTCGTTCTTGCTTCGCGCAAGCGGTGATGGCAGTTTGATCCACCTGCACGCGCGCAGCACCGAACCTCCCACGCTGCCGCTGAGCGCGGGCGGCGGAGGAGATGATGTCGGCTGAGATTCCCGACGTGGAAGCGTATTTGACCCGGATCGGGTACGGTGGCTCGCACGCTGCGACTCTGGAGACCCTGAGCGCGATACACCGCCTGCACGCACAGGCCATTGCGTTCGAGAATCTCGATCCGTTGCTGCGCCGACCGGTGCGCCTGGATCTGCCCGCGCTGGAAGAGAAGCTGGTGCGGGGCGGACGGGGTGGATGGTGTTTCGAGCACAATCTGCTGCTCAAGCATGTCCTCGAGCATCTGGGTTTCGACGTGACGGGACTGGCGGCGCGGGTGATCTGGAATGCGCGCGAGGGTTCGGTTGGTTCGCGGGCCCATATGCTGCTGCTCGTCGGTCTGGACGAAGGGCCACACATCGCGGACGTCGGCTTTGGCGGACTCACTCTGACGGGCCCGCTGCGTCTGGAGAAGGACATCGAGCAGGCTACGCCACACGAGCGCTTCCGCCTGGTCGATCTGGATGGCGACCTGGCCCTGCAGGCCTGGCTCGCCGGTGCCTGGAAGTCGCTGTACCGGTTCGATCTGCAGCGACAGTTCCAGGCCGACTACGAGGTATCGAGCTGGTACCTCGCCAATCATCCCCAGTCGCACTTTCTCGCGAATCTCATGGTCGCACGCACCGAGCCGGGGCGGCGCTTCGCCCTGTCGAACAATCAGTTCACCATCCACGAACTGAACGGGGAGAGTCGGCGTCGCGTGCTCACCCGTGCCGCGG
>DATKLO010000073.1:0-5198 GCA_035542375.1 Steroidobacteraceae bacterium
CGCAGGATCTCCACAGCAGGGCGGCGCTTCCCATCGAGGCCGGTCACCAGTCGCTGAGATACGATCGCCTCGACGGAGTTGGCCAGTTGAGTCAGCAGCAGCTTGTGCTCCACCGGGGGGAACATGGCGATGATCCGCTCGATGGTCTGGGTGGCGTTGGCGCTATGGACGGTTGAGAATACCTGGTGGCCGGTGTCGGCCGCTCGCAGGGCGATCCGCAGCGTCTCTAAGTCGCGCAGCTCGCCGACCAGGATCACGTCCGGGTCCTGACGGAGGGCCTGCCGAAGGGCCTGATCGAATGAAATCGTGTCCATGCCGACCTCGAGCTGCGAGATCAGAGCCTTCTTATTGACGTGCAGGTGCTCGACCGGATCCTCGATGGTGATGATCTTGGCTCGATAGGTGTTGTTGATCAGATCGATCATGGCGGCGAGGGTCATGCTCTTGCCGCTGCCGGTAGTCCCGGTGACCAGGGTCAATCCGCGGCGGGACAGGGCGATATCGTTCATCACCTGGGGCAGGTTGAGATCGCTGATCGACGGAATCTCCGAGCGAATCACCCGCATGGTGATCCCGAACCGTCCCATGGTGCTGAAGGCGCTGCACCGGAAACGGACGCCCGAGGGCGGGGCGTGCGTGAAATCCGCTCCCTGCACGGCGGCCCCGGCCAGGTTCTCGGCGAACCGCTTGGGCGAGATTGATTCCAGGAAGCCCTCCATGTCCTCGTCGGTGAGGGCCGGCCCTTCGACGATGCGGATCTGGTCTCCCAGGCGCAGCATGGGCTGCGACCCGGCCTGCAGGTGCACGTCCGAAACGCCGTTGTCCACTGCGAATTTCAGGATCTTGTCGATGTCCATAGGGCAGCTCCCACTGTCGGTCGAATCGGTGGCAGTATACCACTGCCGGGCTCGTTCGGCCACTCCGTAGGTACTGAGCCGCCAGGCTGCGCCGTTCGCCGTACTCCGGCTCGAGCAGTCCTGCAGTCGGCAGGGATTGATAAGCGTTCCGGCCTTCCGCGAGGACCTCCCGCTCCTGCGATTCTATGACGGCTTGATGTCCTTCCTGCGTTGTCCGTCTTCGAGATCCTCTGCTGAGACGGCGTGCGATCGAGCCACGGCGTGCGTCAGCCTACGACACTGATAGCGCCAGACGTCGGGTGTGATTCGCGATCATCAGCTCCTCGTTCGTGGGGATTACCCAGGCGGCCACCGCGCTGCTGTCGGTGGTGATGCGCGGCCCATTCGCCGCGTTGGCGGATTCGTCAAGCGTTACGCCCATCCATGCCGCGTCACGGCAGACCCGCTCCCGCAATGCCGCCGCGTTCTCGCCGATCCCCGCTGTGAATACGATGGCGTCCAACCCGCCCAGGGCCGCAGCCAGCGATCCGAGCTCCCGGCCGATCCGATAGACGTACAGGTCGATCGCCAGCGCGGCGCGGGGATCACTGCTGGCAAGAAGAGTGCGCATGTCAGCGGATATTCCCGAAACGCCGAGCAGGCCGGCATGGTAGTAGATGAGTTCCTCGATGGCGCTGGCGTCCAGACCGCGCAGTCTGGCGAGGAAAAGCACCGCGCCGGGGTCCATGGAGCCGCAGCGCGTGCCCATGGGCAGGCCGTCGATGGCGGTGAAACCCATGGTGCTGGTGATGCTCTGCCCTGCCTTGAGGGCGCACATGCTGGAGCCGTTGCCCAGGTGCATTACGACAGTCCGGCCCGCGGCCGCCCGGGCGTCGTACCGCGGTAACACTGAAGCGATGTACTCGTAGGAGAGGCCGTGGAAGCCGTAGCGGCGCAGGCCGGCCTCGGCGAATTCCAGCGGGAGCGCAAAGAGCTGCGCAATCTGCGGGTTGGTGCGGTGAAAGGAGGTGTCAAAGCAGGCCACCTGCGGCACTTGCGGCGCGCGCTCCAGCAGCGTGCGGATCGGAGCCAGATTGTGCGGCTGATGCAGGGGCGCTAGCGGCACCAGTTGTTCGAGTTCCTGCACGACGGCCGCATCGATGCGGACGGGTTCGGTGAAGCGAATGCCGCCGTGCACGATGCGGTGTCCAACGGCGGCAAGACGGTGCCCGCCCGCTTGGGAGCGGAGAAACTGGACGAGGTGTCGAACCCCGCCGGCGTGTCCCTTTTGATCCGGGCTGCTTATCGGCCAGTCGGCGATAACCGCGCCGGCGGCGTCTTTCGCGACGAAGCGCGGCGAGTCATTCAGACTCTCTACGATCCCGCGAAGATACAGTGACAGATTGTCCCCTGAGCACAGAAACACGGAGAACTTGATGCTCGACGAGCCGGCATTCAGTACAACGATGGCATCGGACACATGTGACTCCTATGCCGGACGCAGGCGCTGCCTGGTCTGTTTTGCGCGCTCGACCGCCCGCGGTCAGGGGGCGATTCCGGAACGGTCTCCGTGACCGGCCGGGACCACCGGTTCCGAGTGAGGCGCCGGCGCCCCCGCGCGCGCGGAGCCAGCTTGACGGCGAAACACGGCCGCCGCGATCACGAGTAAGACCAACCCGACGATCGTCGCCACCAGCAGCATGACAACCACTTTCGGGTCCGGGAAGTTGCTTGTGGCAATGACGAGGGCGGCGGCGATATTCCGCTGCGCCGTTCCGAGGCCAAGCACACTGCGCGTTCGCGGATCGGAACCGCCCAGGAAGTATCCGACGACGAGCGACGCCAGAATGAACAAAGCGGATGCAGCCAGGGCGCCACTGCCCACCGCGCCCGCCAGAACGCGGACGTTGCGACCAATCAGCAAGACGGTCAGCAGGATCAGGCTGAGGTTCGAGCTCCTGGACACGACCGGCCTGAGCCAGTTGGCAAATTGTTCCCATCGGCTCCGCAGCACCCCGGCGGCGACGAGCGGCAGCATCATCAGAACCACCAGCGGCCGGGCGACATTCCAGGCATCCACCCGCACGCCGGGGATCAGGTAGGGCAGCGCGAGCGGCAGGAAGACAATGCTGCCCACCGTCAGCAGCATCATTAAAGCGACGGAATAGGCGATTTCCCCCTTGGCGAGTTCCGCAAGCTTGGGCAGGAACGGGGCACCGGCGGCTCCGCCAAGCAGCAGGAGCCCGATCGCATAGGCCGGGTCCAAAGGGATGGTCTTGGTGACGACGTAAGCGAACAGTGGCGCCGCTCCGAAGTTGACGACCAGGGCCACGAGGACCACACGCGGGCTGCGCAGCGGCGCCACGATCTGGCGCAGGGTCAGGCTCAGACCCATAAACGCCATGCACGCGATGACGAACACGAGCACGGAGAGCTTGGTCACGAGTTGGAGAAACCCGTCCACACCGTGATCTCCAAGGGCGATCGGCTGGCCGGGGCACGATTGAGTTCAGGTTCATGCCCGCCGCCGCCAATCCGGATGTTCATTCGTTGTCCGCCGCAGTTGAGCTCGCCTGAGCCGGCCGCGGCTCGCCCTGTCCCCAGCGCCAGTCCCGAATCTCGGGCATGTCGTCGCCATGCTCAGCGATGTACTGCCGGTGGTCGATCAGCTTCTCCCGGATCGCCTGCTGGGCGTATGCCGCCCGCTCACCGAGCTTGGGCACGCGGTCGATCACGTCGCTGACCAGACTGAAGCGATCGAGGTGGTTGCAGACCGCCATGTCGAAGGGCGTGGTCGTGGTGCCCTCCTCGCGATAGCCGTGTACGTGCAGGTTGTCGTGGTTCTTCCGGCGATAGGTCAGCCGGTGTATCAGCCAGGGATAACCGTGGAAGGCGAAGATCACCGGCTTGTCGACGGTGAACACCGCGTCGAATTCCTCGTGCGGCAAGCCGTGGGGATGCTCGTCGGGGGCCTGCAGCGTCATCAGGTCCACAATGTTGACGACGCGCACCTTCAACTCCGGCACGTAGCGTCGCAGCAGGTCCATGGCGGCCAGCGTCTCCAGCGTGGGCACGTCGCCGCAGCATGCCATGACCACGTCCGGCTCGCTTCCTTTGTCATTGCTGGCCCATTCCCAGATTCCCAGGCCGGCCGTGCAATGTTTGATGGCCTGGTCCATGGTCAGCCATTGCGGCGCGGGCTGCTTGCCGGCCACAATCACGTTGACGTAGTTGCGGCTGCGCAGGCAGTGGTCGGTGACCGACAACAGGCAGTTCGCATCCGGCGGCAGGTACACGCGGATGATCTCGGCCTTCTTGTTGACGACGTGGTCGATGAATCCCGGATCCTGGTGCGAGAATCCGTTGTGGTCCTGCCGCCAGACGTGGCTGGAGAGCAGATAGTTCAGCGACGCGATCGGCCGCCGCCACGCGATGTGCTTGCAGACCTTGAGCCACTTGGCGTGCTGGTTGAACATCGAATCGACCAGGTGAATAAACGCCTCGTAGCATGAGAAGAAGCCGTGCCGTCCGGTCAGCAGGTAGCCCTCCAGCCAGCCCTGGCACTGATGCTCGCTCAGCACCTCCATCACCCGGCCGTCCGGCGCGAGATGGTCATCCTCCGGATAGATGTCGCCCATGAAGCACCGGTTGGTGACGTCCAAGACGTCGTTCCAGCGATTGGAGTTGTTTTCATCCGGGCTGAAGAGGCGGAAGTTCCGGCGGTCCAGGTTGCGTTTCATCACGTCCCGTAGGAACTTGCCCATCACGCGGGTCGCTTCCACGGCGACGGCGCCGGGCCGCGGAAACTCGATGGCGTAGTCGCGGAAGTCCGGCAGCCGCAGGTCCTTCAAGAGCTGGCCGCCGTTGGCGTGCGGGTTGGCGCTCATGCGACGCTCCCCGGACGGCGCCAGCTCGGCCAGTTCGTCGCGCAGCCGGCCGGCCGCGTCGAACAGCTCCTGCGGCCGGTAGCTCTTCATCCAGCGCTCCAGGATCTTCACGTGCTCCGACGTATCCATGTCCCCCATCGGGACCTGGTGGCTCCGCCAGTAGGCCTCGCATTTCTTGCCGTCGATGGTCTTCGGGCAGGTCCATCCTTTGGGCGTGCGGAGGATGATCATCGGCCATATCGGGCGGCTGCGATCCCCGTCGGTGCGAGCATCCTTCCAGATGCGCTGGATGTCCCCGATGACCTGGTCCAGCGTGGCGGCCATCGCCTGGTGCATGCTGTCGTGGTCTGAGCCTTCGACGAAATACGGTTTCCAGCCGTACCCGCGGAACAAGCACTCCAGCTCCTCATGCGGGACCCGGGCGAGCAGCGTCGGATTGTTGATCTTGTAACCGTTGAGGTGAAGGATGGGCAGC
>DATKLO010000074.1:0-4968 GCA_035542375.1 Steroidobacteraceae bacterium
GCGGAAGTGGTCACCCACAAAGTATTCCGGCTGGGATCCAGAGCCACCGCGAACGCTCCCCACATCGGAACCTGACTTGCCGTCAGCAGATCGGTCACGGTGCCATCGGCAGCTATGCGCAACACCTTGCGCTGACGAACGCTGGTGACGATATATGACCCATCCCGAGATTCGAAGGCCACGTCCTCCGCGATCAGATCCGCGTCGGGCAGCGAGTGCAGCACTTCATGGCCGATCTGTTCGTCCGCCATGCCTGCAGGCGACAGCAGGCCGCTCAGGATCGAGGCCAGGGCAGTCAGGGCCATTCTGGCGAAGTTCTGTGACATGGCGGGGCGCATTGCCGGTGTACGGTGGGGCCTGCTCTGCGGTCGTGCGGCTCGGTTCTGCGGTCGTGCCGGCACACGAATTACTTTAACTCAGAGGGTGGGGCGCGCAAGGACTCGCGGCGGGCGGCGGTCCGTGGAACAATGGTGCGCATGCAGTTCACCCCGGTCGCCGGCGGCTACTACTTCGTCGAAGCGCCGCGTGTCGACACCGACGGTACTCTGTACTTCAGCGATCTGCTCGGGGGAGGTTTCTATCGTCGCAGACCGGGCAGAACCGACATCGACACGCTGATTGCCGGGCGCATGTGGGTCGGGGGCACCGTTCTCGACGAGAGTGGTGCCGTGCTGTGCAGTGGCAGGGGAGGCATCGTACGGATCGACCCCTCCAGCGGCGCCGTGACGCCCCTTCTCACTGAACTCGAAGGACGTCCCGTCGTCGCCATCAATGACATCGAAGCCGATTCCCGTGGCGGGATATTTGGCGGGAGTGTCGATTTCGCCGCACTGTTCGAGCGTGGTGAGATACCCTCCAACGGGCAGTTCTTCTATCTGCCCGCCCAAGGTCCGGTGCAGATACTGCGCGAGGGGCTGGTCGTGTCCAACGGATTGGGATTCAGCCCCGACGGTCGCTGGATGTATCACTCCGAGACCATGCGCGGTGTCTGGATCTACCCGCTGGCTGCGGACGGCTCACCGGGAAAGCCGGAGTTGTTCGCCGCAATGCAGGACAGCGACGGGCTGGTCGTGGACAGTGCAGGATACGTGTGGCTTGCCTGCTGGCAGAGTGCGAGGATCCTGCGATTCCGGCCGGACGGGACAGTGGATCGAACCATCAAGCTCCCCTTCACTCATATCGTCAGTCTGGCGTTCGGCGGCCCTGACCTCACAGATCTGTATGTGACTACAGGGACGGACGCCGAGCATCCGGGCCTGGGCGGCGTCGTCTGCGTCAAGAGCGAGGTCCCGGGCCTGCCCACGTTCAGGAGCCGGATGGCAGCACGAATAGCCGCGATGGGCAGGTGATGTCTCTGACCGGCACCTGGCGCAGCAGCGCGGGACCGCGCGCCGCTCACCACTGGTAGTCGAGTGAGATCGCCAGTATGCGCTGGGTCCGTCTCTCGATCAGCGGACTGTGCGCGGGGCTGCCACGGATCTGGTTGAGCGCCGCGTCCACGTTGAACAGCCAGTGGTCCGTCATGAATTTCGTGGCGCTGAATCCGACCCCTGCCGCGCTCGTGCCGGCATGCGGAATCTCATAGATCGGATGCCCCGAAGCAAGCGATTGCTGGGGCGTGACACCGTACAGTGTCTGCAGATAATGATGGGTCGCCATCGTGATGGACGGCCCCGCGAACATGACGAAACGCTTGGTGCTGCCGGGCAGCGGCAGATAGACCGAGGCGTCGCCCACCGCGCCCTGTGCGCCGCCGGCGAACTGTCGCACGTCCACTCGCAGGATCATCGGGAACTTCCGCGAGAGTACCCATGATCCGAACAGCTTGCCCACCGGCGCCGGGGAAATATCCCCCATGCCGTGCAGGTTGGTGAGATCGTCGCGCATGCGGCGGCCGAAGTCGTAGGTGAGCGCCATGCCCACCTGGTAGTGATCGCCGTGCAGGAAGTTGAATCCGACACCGTCACCGGTCGTCGCGAAGGCGACGTCACGGTACTGGATGTTCACGACCGGCCCACCCTGTACGCGGTAAGCGTGCGAGCCGTCGTACACTGGCTGGACCTCGGCCGCAGTGCCCAGGACCACGCGCCACTTTGGAACGTCGGGCTCGAACAGCCGCGCCAGGATGACGCCGCCGGAGTATTGCCACTCCTGCATCGGCGAGGGCGTCTGGGCCAGCGCGCAATGCCAGGCAGCCGTGAGCCCCAGGAGCAGGACGAACCTGCCCGCGATCCTCGCCATCCTCACCGGTTACCCGTGCTGAGCATCCACGACTCCCTCTCGCATTGGTGGGCCCGATGACACGCGCGTTGCGCTCAACTTTACCGCAGAAAGTGGAGTCGGGTCGTCGCGATCCGGCCACGCCATCGGTGCAGTGAAGCAATCGGTGTGCCCGGCCGTGGGCCAGGCGTTGGGCGCGCGCCCAACGCGGACGCGTACTTGGCCGTGGAGGCCGATCAGTGCCGGATTCGAGCCAGCGTATCCCTGCGCAGCCGCGCGACCACATGGATCTGGGGATCCACGATCTCCGCGATGTCGTAGTGCAGGGAAGTGCCAAGCACCATGGCCGTCTCACTGGGCGAGAGCGCGAAAGTCTCGGCCAGCCAATGCGTCGCTGCGGATGTGGCCACCTGTAGTGCCTCATCCAGCGAACCACCGACGCCGGAGAACATCTCGTACTCCTCGTCCTCGATCCGCGGCTGTCCGAGTGTTCTGCCCCTGATGAGATCGACACTGAACGTCACGTCCATCGAGGTCTCCAGACCCGTGCCGGTGAGTTCGCCATCACCCTGCAGTGCATGTCCATCGCCGACGAAGAGCATCGCGCCCTTCTGAAACACCGGCAGGTAAACGGTGGCCCCCTCGTGAATGCCGTTGTAGTCGAGATTGCCCCCGTAGCTGCCGAGGTTGACGCTGCGCAAGGATTGGCCGGACGGTGGTGCTACACCCACGCAACCCAGCATCGGTTTCGTGGCCACTGTGAAATCCGCCAGCCTCTCGGTGGGTTGTGCCAGGCGGGCCACTCCGTTCTCGATCTGCCACGTGCCATTCGCGTTGGCCGACGAGCTGGCGCTGGCTGCCGACTCTGCACTGGCCGTCGCCCCGGCACTGGGCTGCCACCGGGCCGGATCATCCATCGGCTGCAGTGCGTTCGGGACCACCCGATTGCCATACATGTCGGCCGTGGAGCGATTGGTGCGGATGCGCTCGAAATGGACGACGAGGGTATCTCCTGGGAGCGCGTTGTTGATGTAAAAGGGGCCCGTCTGCGGATTGATGTAGGCGGAGATCTTCTGACCGTGATCGTCGAAACCCTCAGCATCGATCGTCTTGGTGTGCACCCGGTCGCCCGGATATACCGACAGGACGGGCGGCAGGGTGTTCGTGAACTGCCCCGAGAAACGCTGCGGGATGAAATCAAAGGTGCGGGGCTCGCTGTACGGTCGTTCGGCGGGTCGCTGACCCCGCAACGTGACCGGGATCGAGCGGATCTCCCCAGTGCCTTCGATAGATGATCCCTTCCGGCGCAAGTGCATCCGGGCGCAAGGGCCGCCCGCGAGGCACCGCACCTCCAGCACATCTCCCTCCAGATGGCCCCTGACCTGGAACGGCCCGGCCGTTCCCCAATACCCTCCCGCGTCCGGCTCGAGAGTGAGTCGCATGTCCTGCTCGTTGTCGAGCCGCTTGACCACGAGCTCCCAGGTGCCGGCGAAGAAGTCGCCCGCGGTGGCCGCACTGGCGCCCGCGGCGTCGGCAAATGACTCGCTCGGCGTCGCTGCTTTCAACGGGACTCCCGCCACGCACAATCCCGCGCTGATCAGTGCGACACACCACCGCAGCCCGCGGCTCATCGATCCAGCCCCTCTGTTGCAATGATCAGCACGCGGGAGTCGGCGCCGAGGCGTATGGAGTCTGCAGTGGCGGGTTCACGCAGCACCGCCTGAAGACCGGCCAGGCCGGCCGCCGCCGATGGACTCACGTTCAGGCTCCGCACCATATCCGTGTTTGCGCGCAGCGCTGCGGCGGCTTCATCCGCCTGCGTATCGCTGACAGTGGCGAACGCATCCGCGCGGTGCTGCAGGACCACCCATGCCGGTGCCGATGTCTGTCCGCACGAGAGCATCTCCATGCGCGTCGCCAGATCGCCTTCAATCCGGATGGGCTTCCGCGCTATTCCACTGGCCATGACGCAGGCAGCGACTTCCGGCTCCACGACAATGACGCTCGGGCGCTGATCGGCATGCATCTCGGCAAAACAGCCCGCCATGGCCGCAGCCAGGCCGCCGACGCCGGCCTGCACGAAAATGTGCGTGGGCATCCGCTCGTACAGTTGTCCTAAAGCCTCGAGGCACAGTACGCCGTAGCCGCTCATGACATCGGCGGCTACCGGGTCGTACGGGTCTTCGCTGGTATCGGAGATCAGCAACCAGCCTTCGCGCGCGGCGACCTGCTCGGCGTGCCGGACGGAATCGTCGTAGTTGCCGGCCACCACACTGACTTCGCCGCCCAGGCGTCGCATCGCCTCGATCTTGGTGGCCGGGGCGTGCTCGTGGACGAAAATCACGCACCGGCAGCCCAGACGCCTCGCTCCCGAGGCGACCGACTGACCGTGGTTGCCGTCGGTCGCGCAGCAAAGGACAGGTCTGGCCGCTGTGCTGTCGAGGCGACGCAGCGCGCGTCCCGCCGCATAGGCGCCACCCAGCGCCTTGAAACTTCCGAGGCCCAGCCGCTGCGTCTCGTCCTTGCAGTGGAGCGCCGAGATTCCCAGTTGCGCGGCCAGCTTCGGCAGGCTCCACAAGGGGGAGATTTCGTACCCGCTCCAACCCGACATTTCCGACAAGGCCGCTTTGGCCGCTCCCAGTGAGACCACCTGGGCCTCTTCAGTGGTGTACGGCGTACGCAGGGCACGAGGGTTCACTGCAAAGCGCATCGCTCTACCTGGATCAACGTGGAATTCATTCAACCTTC
>DATKLO010000075.1:0-31059 GCA_035542375.1 Steroidobacteraceae bacterium
CTGGACCTTCGGCCCCACACTCGCCGTAGTCCGGGACGTCCGCTGGGGACGGACCTACGAGAGCTATTCGGAGAACCCGGAAGTCGTCCGCAGTTACGCCGGGCAGATGGTGCTGGGCCTGCAGGGCAAGCCGGGCACGCCGGAGTTCCTCGACGCCCGCCACGTCATCGCCACTCCCAAGCATTTTGTAGGGGACGGCGGCACGGGGGGTAAGGACGAGGGGGATAACCGCTCTACAGAGACGGAGCTGCGGGACATCCATTTCGCCGGTTACCCACCGGCGATCGCTGCGGGCACCCAGGCCATCATGGCTTCGTTCTCGAGCTGGCAGGGCGGGAAGCTGCACGGACACCATGGCTTACTTACGGATGTGCTGAAAGACCGGATGCACTTCGACGGACTCGTCGTGGGGGACTGGAACGGCCACGGCCAGGTACCTGGGTGCAGCACCGTGAATTGCCCGGCGGCCATCAATGCCGGCCTGGATGTCTTCATGGCGCCGGACAGCTGGCGGACCCTGTACGTCAACACGCTGGCCCAGGCAAAGGCCGGCGTGATCCCGACTGAGAGACTCGATGACGCCGTCCGCCGCATCCTGCGGGTCAAGCTGCGGGCCCATCTCCTGTCCGAGGGTCCCCCTTCCAGGCGCCCCCTGGCGGGCCAGTTCAAGCTGCTGGGCTCCCCCGAGCACCGCGCCGTGGCCCGACAGGCCGTGCGCGAGTCCCTCGTGCTGCTGAAGAACTCGAAGCACCTGCTGCCGTTGTCACCGCATCAGCACGTGCTCGTTGCCGGAAACGGTGCCGACAACATCGGCAAGCAGAGCGGCGGCTGGACTATCACCTGGCAGGGCACCGGCGTCACGAACAAGGACTTTCCCAACGGCGAGAGCATCTACTCGGGAATCAAATCAGCGGTGTCAGCAGCCGGCGGCACGGCTGAACTGACCCCTTCGGGGACCTTCACGACTCGCCCGGACGTGGCCATCGTCGTGTTCGGAGAAGACCCCTACGCGGAATTCCAGGGCGACATCCAGACGGTCGAGTACAGCCCGGGCAACAAGTCGGACCTGCAGCTGCTGCGCAGCCTGCGCGCCCAGCACGTGCCCGTCGTGTCCGTGTTTCTGTCTGGCCGCCCCTTATGGGTAAATGCGGAAATCAATGCTTCCGATGCATTCGTCGCCGCCTGGCTGCCCGGGTCCGAGGGTGGCGGTATCGCCGATGTGCTGTTCCGCGCGAAAGATGGCTCCGTGGCGTATGACTTCCACGGCACGCTGTCATTCTCATGGCCGCGTACTCCGCAGCAGTTTGGCGCGACCGTCATGGTGAACGGACAATCACCTCTGTTCCCGTACGGTTATGGACTGAAATACGCAGACAACGGGGACCTGGCGGATCTGCCCGAGAAGACCGTTGCCGTCGACGCTGCTTTCACCGACACGCGGGTTTATTTCGCCGCGGGCAAGCCAGGCGCCGGATGGAAGTGGATCGCCACCGAAGACACTCCCCCACGGGAGATGCCAGGTGGCGTTGGCGTTTCCGCCAGCGGCCGGGTGCGACTCGCGGCCACGGATCGATCGGTTCAGGAAGACTCACGCAGGCTGATGTGGAGTGGCGCCGGGACGGCTTCGGTGGCGATTGCCGGCAGCGGGCCGATCGACCTGCGCCGCGAAACCAACGGTCAGGTAGCCCTCTCGTTCGACTACCGGGTCGAGCGAGTTCCCTCCGGCGACGTCGCCTTGCAGATGCGGTGTGGCCCGGGATGTCGCGGCACCGTGCAGTTGAAGAATGTGTTGGTGCGCGGCGCGGCAGGCCAGTGGGCGCACGCCAAGATTCCTCTGACGTGTTTTGCGCAGTCCGGCGCCGACATGGCGCGCATCAGCGAGCCATTCGTTCTGGACACGTCAGGTCCACTCACGCTGAGCGTGGCCAACATCCGGCTGGAGACGGGCAACGACGGACTGCTGTCCTGCAATCCCTGACCACTGAAGTAGCGACTCTGCTGCGGGCTCCCGGAGGCCGCCCACGCACACTCAAGCCTTCAATAGGAGTGATCGTGGCAACCAGTGTACCGGCGCTATCGGTGATCACCGCGCTGCTACCCAGGTGATCGGTCGTCACATAGTAGGTGGGTGATGCGCCAGCAACCCGTGGGCCACAATGGGCCACAACGCTAAGCCGGCGGCTATCCCGCACTACGGCGATTTCAGCAACCGAGTGCAGCACGGCACAGGCCACAAGGCCTCTTAGCCGCTGCGAGGCTATCCTGCATCGCCCTCCGATCAGCACTCAGCGTCCGCAAGTCACTTCCCGTCACGATCGCTTCCATTCTTGTCCCGCGATCGCGGCGCCAACCACAGGAAGAACAGTCTGCCAATGACGACTGCGACTACCACATAGACCACGAACGCCCCGTTGCACAACAGCCGTGATTCGCTGCGAGTGCATAGCGCCTCAAGGCCTCGCGTGCCGATAACGCTGTAAATAGCCAGTGCCGGAACAAGGGTTACCAGCGCCTTAGCCGCCTGAACCCAGTTCTCGCGGCGTTGCCATGGACGCTTACCTGGCTCGCCATGATTTGGCTCTTGCTGCGACATGGGTTTCATGGCGTACACACCCAATCAAGGAAGTCAGACGTCCCCTCAGCGGCAAGCGCGCCAAGCCAACCAGCCAAACCGCCCTTGGCGACTCTAGGCAAAAGCTCCGGATTGAACCCGGCATCTATTCCCCCGTAAAAGGCACCACCAATGGCTGCCGCATTTGGTTCCGGGACACCACCAGAGACGAGGGCACCAGTGATGAAAGACGATACGCCACCGGCTCGTGGCGACGTATCCGCCGCGCCAATAACGCCCTGAACGGCCGGGCTTGCATTGGGATACGACTCCAGTTTGTTTGCCGCGTAGCCGATTGACCCGCCCACTGCGGCTCCTGCAACGATTGCGAGCTGATTCCCACCGCTTTAAATGCCCGTCGTTACATCACCACCAACGGCCGACGAAATAACCGCTTTGCCTTGCTTCGAGCAAACCCAATGCTGATTCCCTTGCGCCAAAACTACTTTTTCCTAGCCGACTTCACCGCAAATGCTAACCCAACAGCCGCCAGTCCAACGCTGGCCACGACGTATGAAAAGCCGATTACCGTCGAAGTGAAATATGCGTGATTGCCAATTGTAACTGCCACCAAGCCAGGACCAGGCACAGACCCCCATCGCCCAGACAGAATCTGTGACTTCAAGAAAAGCGAACTCCCTACCCACAGTAGAACAAGTATTGCCCACAGAGAACTTGAATATTGACGTAGTTTGTTCATGGCGCGGACCCACAACCGAAGATTCCCTTGGCCACGTTTGTGAGATTGAAAAGGTTTGCTACCTTTGTGTAGGTTCCGCCTGCAAACGCCGAGCCGCCGCCACCAGCGCCCAGGGTGGCACCACCCCCCGTTACCCATCCATGTGCGGATGGGCCTCTGAATCCATCAACAGTACCAGCGGCACCGGCGCCTACCGTGACGCTTCCGTTTGCAAAGAGGTCACTAAGGTCGCTTACGTCGTAAGCATTCGAGACCTGCACTGAACCACCAGCCACACCCGAAAGCCCTGCACCGGTGCCACCGCCCAGAAATCCGTAAAGTGCAATGTTGCCGTGCGTATCCACGGCGAGGCCAAATCCTGCCGTGCCAGCTAAAGGTCCGGCGTCGCCTGTTGCCGCTACACCGAGCTGCAACGTTCCACGAGTTGAATTCGGACTGTCCAGCGACGAGCAGATGCGCTGCCGCAGACTCTGCGGCGCAGATTTATCCCCGTCGCCCCCACTCCCGCCATCTCCCGGGTGCAACATAGGTTTGGAGTTAGTCACGGTGGACCAGTCCGTGACCTGCGGCGTCCGATCCAATTCGGCAAGTTCATCCCCGCTCACAAGATCAAACGACACCGGGGGTAGTCGACTAGCCTCGACCGTGACCTCACAGTTTTCTCCGTTCTTGTCGCACGTTACGCTACCGAATCCCGTGGGATCCACGAACGTCACCGCAGCATTCATGACATAGCTGTAGCGGTTGTACGACTGCGTGTTCCCGGGATAAGCCACATACGGATCGGCGGAGAGGAAACTGTAGCCTCCGTAAGTACGGCCGTTCATGTTCACGAGTCCCAGATTATCCATCATCTCATGGCCGGTGAAGCCCCGGCGGGTGACCGCGGCGATCGCATTTTGTTCAGCAGTGGTATTGGTTCCTGACCAGTCATCCCCTCGATGATAGCAGCCGAAGGCAGGGAAGTTCTCTGTCGCGACCAGGGCGCCGGTGCCATCGGTGATCACCGCGCTACTGCCCAGGTGATCGGTCGTCACATAGTAGGTGGGTGATGCGCCGGTGCTCGTGCGGATCAGGATGACCTTGCCGTTACCGGCGGCGACATAGTGTCGGTATTTAGTTCGACTTCTGGGCCGACGATAAGCTGTTCTCAAGTTCTCACGACGAACTCTCGTTAGCTTGCACGGTGCGTGAGCGAGCGCTTGCATGCCGATTGATGCTAACCCGGCACGTTCTGGACTGCATCTCCTATCTCTTCGACCTGCTCTTCGAACTCTTACACAAAAGGGAGACGTCGCTCGGCGCGAAGCGCCGGGCGACGGGCCCGCTTCGATGTTGGACAAGGGACGATCTATCCCGCTGCGCACCGAGCTCCTGGGCGCTGAAACGGAAGACGGATGTTCGGAAGCAGATGTTCGATGGTGCCGAGCAGGCGCGAGATCGGATGACGTTCTGCCGCCGCGCGCAGATCCTTCGCGGTGACGTGAATGTAGATCTGGGTACTCGTGATCATGCGATGGCCGAGGATATCCCGAATCACTTCGAGGCCTGCGCCCGTGCGCAGAAGATGCGTCGCGCAGGTATGGCGGAGCCGATGTGGGGAGAGCCGCTTCGCCAGATGTGCGCGTCGTCCAAGGGTACGAACGCGCTCATAAATCGAGCCGCGTGCGAGCGCGCGGCCTGATCGCGCGCGGAAGAACGGAGCGGCGGGGACCTGCGCCCCGCGTACCTGGACGTACTCGCGCAGTCGAGTGGCGACTTCCTCGTTGAACGGCACCGTGCGTTCATCGCCGCCCTTACCGCGCACCGTGATGGTTCGGCCGCGGTGGTCCACGCGATCCTCGCGAAGTCCGGCGCACTCGCTCACCCGAATGCCGGTGCCGTAGAAGAGTGCGAGGATCGCGCGGTCGCGCACGCCGATGACCGTTGTCGCGCGCGGGGTGGCCAGCAGGCGCACGACTTCTTCCTCCTCGAGCACGACTGGGAGCTTGCGCGCGGGCGCCTTGATCTTCGGGAATCCCGCGAGCGGGTTGTTGCGGGGCTCGAGATGCCCCATCGCGATGACTGCACGATAGAAGTTGCGCAGTACCGTCACCGTGCGGTTGACGGCGGAGGCGCCGTTGTCGCGATCGCGGCGCAGATGTTCGAGGTACTCGAGTACCTCTCGGGGGGTAACCTGGTCGGGGGATCCTCCGGGTGTGCGCGCCTCGATCCACTGCTGGAACTGCCGGAGCGTCGCCTCGTAGGCCGCGATCGTCAGCGGGCGCAGCCCGCGCGCGACACAGTGGGTTCGAAGGTAGAGCGACATCCAGTAGGACCACATCATGATCGATCTCCAAGCTTCAGAGCGCGGACGGCTGCCTCGGCGCGACCCGGGAGCGCGTGCAGATACACTCCGGTCTCCTGGGGACTGCGGTGCCCCATGAGCGAGGCGATCACCTCGAGGGTGACGCCGCGATCCATGAGGTGGGTGGCGAAGGAGTGCCGCAGGGTGCGGGCAGTGACGGTCGCGTCGAGGCCGGCGCGGTCCACCGCCGCGTTCACGATGTCGCAGACATCTTTCGAGCGAATGCGGCGGCCGAGGTGGGCGGTGCGAAACAGCGCGCCGCGCTTACCGTGATCGAGCAGATAGCCGAGGAGTTCGCTGTAGACGCCGTCGGGGATCGGCAGCGCGCGGGGGCGATCGCCCTTCGCCGTGCGTACGGTGAGCTCCTGGCGCTCGCGCACGACATCGCCGACATCGAGAGCGCACAGCTCCGCGGTGCGCAGGCCGCAGCCATAAAGGAGGAGGATGACCATGCGGTCACGCCGCTCGGCGGCCGTGCGGCGTGGACACACTCGGACCAGGCGCTCGGCCTGCTCGAGGGTGAGAAAGTTCGGCGCTCGCTTCTTGACGGTCGCATGCAGGTTGAGTCCATCGAGGACGTTGCGCTCGCTGCGGCCGCTGCGCCAGGCGTACTCGAGAAGACCCCGGATGTGACTGGCATCCTTCGCCAAGGATGCGGCCGAACGAGTCGCAGTGCGCTCCGCTTCGAACCAATGCAGGTAATCCTCGAGCGAGAGCTTCCACAGCGGCACCTCGGGCCGGCGTGCGGCGAAGGCCTCGACGGAGCGCTTCAGCGTGCAGCGCACGTCGATGACGGTTCGGGGCGCCTTCCTTCCGACCTCGAGGAGATAGCTCAGGTACCCTTCGATCAAGGGATCGAGTGCGTTCATGCCGCAATGGCCTCCGCCCGGAGAAAGTCGTTGATCGGATGGCACGCGATCGCCGTGCGCCGCGCGGGGTCGGCGATGTGGGCGTACCGCACTGTGGTGGCAATGCCCTGGTGCCCGAGGATCCGCTGCACTTCGGCGAGATGGACGCCGGCCTCCAGGAGCTCGGAGGCGCAGCTGTGCCGGAACTGATGCACCGTCACGAAGGGGACGCCGGCGCGCTGTGCAATAGTGTGGATCGCGTTACTGATCCCTTGAGCCGTGATCCGCTCCCCTCGGCGCGTCACGAGCAGCGCATGCTCCCCGAGCCGACCCGTGCGCTCGAGCACGTTGTGCCGCGCGGGCGCGTACGCCTCGAGGCACCGGTAGACGAGCTCGGGGACGGGTACGCACCGCTCCCGTCCGGTCTTGCGGCCGTCGATCCGCAGCGTCGCTTCGTTCCGGTCAAAGGCGTCGAGGTCGAGTCGCTCAAGCTCCCCGCGCCGCAGACCCGTGCCGTAGAGCAGCGCCAGTACCGCGACCCAGAGCGTCCTGCTGAACTCGCCCTGCGTCTGCGCCGCGGCTCGCCACAGTGCCTCCATGTGAGCGCGATCGATGCGCCGCGGGAGCCGGTGGTACGGCGTGACCTTCGGCCCCTTCATCCAGCGTAGAGGGTTCTGCCGCCAGTAGCCTTCGCGCACGAGGTAGTCGCCAAACCCGCGCATCGTCGAGAGCGTCCCGTACACGGTCGCCTTCGCGCGGAAGTGCGCGCTGTGCTCAAGGTAGCGCGTCAGGATGTCCGCGCTGATCGCTTCGATCGCCGGCCTCGGCCGGCGGCTCTTCATCCAGGCACCCCAGCGCGCGAGCCGCGCCGCGGTGTGCGCGACCGTCGCCTCGCAGGTCCCTCGAGCTCGGTACTCGTCCATGTAGGCATCCACCAACCGGTCCCATCTCCTCATCGCTGGCCTCCAAACGGAAAAGGACGGGGGCAGTCACGCCGACCCTTCCTTTACGTTATAGAACTCAACAATATGACTCCCGATATGACGCTCTCGGGAGCCGGAAATGGCCCTGAACCGAACTAAACGATTCTTTGCGGACAAGACCTACGTGCAGCACCTGCAAGGCCCCGAGCAGCGAGGTCTGTTGATGAACCTGCTGTTCTCCAACGAACCGACCGCCCGGCCGGAGCTGATGGCCGGCACATGACCGGCCGATGGAACCGACCGCAACCACTGTGCGCGCACCAGTTCAGTGCGACCTTCACAGGTCGTGTCTGCGGTGGTGCACGAGGCCGCCCTGCCGGGGCCCGCGCGACTTCCCCATCGCGTGTAACTGAATGATTTCAGAATCCTTCTGAGGGACCCGCTTGCCGCTGGCGGCAGTGGGCCGATACGCACGGAACTTGCACGGCAACTCTGGCACAGGGGGTGGACCCTCCGGTCGTGGGAGGCCAGAACATGAACGCGCAGATGCTCAATCGCCGCAGCGATGACCCCCGATCGGAGGAAGAACGCGTCGCGCTGAGCAAGGAAGCCTTCAAGCACGACTTCCTCGACAACCTGTTCTGTGTGCAGGGGAAGATCCCGGCTCTTGCCACGCGCCACGACTATTACATGGCGCTTGCGTACACGGTGCGCGACCGCATGCTGCATCGCTGGATCAGCACCGCCGAGACCTACACTCGGCAGGGCTCCCGGACCGTGGCTTATCTGTCGGCTGAATTCCTCATGGGCCCGCATCTGGGCAACAACCTGCTGAATCTCGGCATCACCGAAGAGGTGCGGCAGGCCATCGATGAGCTGGGCCTGAATCTCGATGAGCTCATCGCCTGCGAGGACGAGCCGGGGTTGGGTAACGGCGGCCTGGGGAGGCTTGCGGCCTGTTTCCTGGATTCACTCGCGACGCTGGAGATTCCCTCGCTCGGCTACGGGATCCGCTACGAGTTCGGCATCTTCCAGCAGGACATCGCCGATGGCTGGCAGATGGAGAAGACCGACAAGTGGCTCCGGTTCGGCAACGCCTGGGAACTGCCGCGGCCCGAATGGGTGGTCGAAGTCAGGCTCGGTGGCTGCACGGAGAAGTACCTCGACCAGGAGGGTCGGCTGCGGGTGCGATGGATTCCTCACCGCATCGTGAACGGTGTGCCCTACGACACTCCCATTCTCGGGTACCGGGTCAACACCGCGAATACGCTGCGTCTGTGGCGTGCCGAGGCCCCGGAGTCGTTCGATTTCGCCATCTTCAATCGCGGCGACTACTACGGTGCCGTGAACCAGAAGGTGGTCTCGGAAAATCTGAGCAAGGTGCTCTATCCGAACGACGAGGCCATTCAGGGCAAGGAGCTGCGCCTCGAGCAGCAGTATTTCTTCGTCTGCTGCTCGCTGCAGGACATGCTGCGCATCCTGCGCGTGCAGCAGATTCCCCTGACCCGATTCCACGAGAAGTTCGCTGTTCAGCTGAACGATACGCATCCTGCCATCGCGGTCGCCGAGCTGATGCGCCTGTTCGTGGACGAGCACGGGATGGAATGGGATCTGGCGTGGTCGATCGTGTGCCGGACCTTCGCCTACACGAACCACACTCTCCTGCCGGAGGCGCTCGAGCGTTGGCCGATCGCCGTGTTCGCCAAGGTGTTGCCACGACACCTGGAGATCATTTACGAGATCAATGCGCGGTTCCTGGACGCCATGCGCATCAAGTACTTTGGCGATGATGCGCGCATCGCGCGGCTCTCGCTCATCGACGAGGGCGGCGGGCGTTACGTGCGGATGGCTCACCTCGCCTGCGTCGGGAGCCATGCCATCAATGGAGTCGCCGCGCTGCACAGCCAGCTTCTGAAGGAGGATGTGCTCAGGGACTTCCACGATCTGTGGCCGGAGAAGTTCAGCAACAAGACCAATGGCGTCACGCCACGCCGCTGGCTGGCGTTGACCAACCCGCGGCTGGCCGGCCTGATCCGCGAGGCCGTGGGCGATGGCTGGATCAAGGACCTGGCGCGGCTGTCGGATCTGGAACGGCTGGCGGAAGAACCGGGGTTTCAACGCAACTGGCGCGACATCAAGCGCCGCAACAAGGTGGCGCTGGCCGGTATTGCCTATGACCGCACGGGAGTGACGATCGACCCGGATTCGCTGTTCGATGTGCAGGTCAAGCGCATCCACGAGTACAAGCGCCAGCATCTCAACGTCCTGCACATCATCGCGCTCTATCATCGCCTGAAGACCGATTCGCGCTTCGACATCCACCCTAGGACGTTCATCTTCGGCGGCAAGGCGGCCCCGGGGTATCACATCGCCAAGCTCATCATCAAACTGATCAACGCGGTCGGCGACGTCGTGAACCGCGACCCGCAGATCCGCGACCGGCTCAAGGTCGTCTTCCTGCCGAACTTCAATGTCACCAACGGCCAGCAGGTGTACCCGGCGGCCGATCTGTCGGAGCAGATCTCCACGGCCGGCAAGGAGGCCTCCGGCACCGGCAACATGAAGTTCTGCATGAACGGCGCGTTGACGATCGGCACGCAGGATGGCGCCAACATCGAGATCTGCAGCGAGGTGGGTGCCGAGAACTGCTTCATGTTCGGGCTGACGGCCGCCGAGGTTCACGCCTTGCATCACAGCGGATACCGGCCGGCCGATTACTACGACGCCAATCCCGAGTTGCGCGGCGCCGTGGACTTCATCCGTGACGGATTCTTCTCGCGCGGGGATGTGACACTGTTCCGGCCGATCGTGGACAGCCTGCTGAACCGGGACCCGTACCTGCTGCTGGCGGACTTCCAGTCCTACCGGGACTGTCAGGAAAGGGTGGGCCGTGTGTACGAAGACGCCCGGCAATGGACGCGCATGTCCATTCTCAACGTCGCGCGCTCCGGACGGTTCTCATCCGACCGCACGATTGCCGAATATGCGCGCGATATCTGGCAAGTGCCGCGGGTACCCATTCGCCTGCTGGCGCAGAGCGATCTGACCTCCGGACTGGGCAAATAGCTTGCGTTCGATCCCCGCACGGGGCTCTTGACCCCCCGCCGATCCAGCGCCTAGTGTTCAACGAAGCATCGAGCGAACACCAGGCGCCGCGGAGGTCGCCGCGGAATGCGCGCAGCCGTTTTTCATGGTCGGCAGGATCTTCGTCTCCAGGACGCACCCGAGCCTGCGGCTCGGCCGGGGGAGGTCAAGCTGCGTGTGCTGTACAACGGCATCTGCGGCAGTGATCTTCACGAGTACTACGAGGGACCGATCACTACCCGCACGACCCCGCATCCCCTGACCGGCGTCAAGAATCCGGTCATCATGGGCCACGAATTCTGCGGCGAGATCGTGGAAGTCGGTGACGGCGTCGCAGACCTCAGCGTGGGCGATCGCGTGGCAGTCGAGCCGGTGGAGACATGCGGACACTGCCTGTTCTGCAATTCCGGCCAGTACAACCACTGCGGTCTGTTGGCCTTCCACGGCTACAACCGCGACGGTGGCGGACTGGCGCAGTTCACCACGGTGCGGCGGTCGATGGCGCACAAGCTGCCGCGCGGCATGTCGGCCATGCAGGGCGCGCTGATCGAGCCCATGGCGATTGCCTGGCGCACGGCCGATCGATGCCAGGTCGAATCCGGACAGACCGTTGTCGTGCACGGGGCAGGTCCGATCGGCATCGGCATTTACTTCACGCTGCGACGGCGCGGTGTCAGGGTCATCATGAGCGACCCGACGCCTTCGAGGCGCGCAGTGCTCAAGAGCATCGGGGTCGAGACCATCCTCAATCCCCGGGAAGTCGACGTGGTGTCCGCCATCAAGGATCTGACCGGGGGACGTGGAGCACATGCTTCGGTCGATGCCGCCGGGGTTCCAGTGGCCTTCCAGGCCACGCTGGCAGGTACCGCCGTGGACGGCAACGTGGTCGTCGTCGCGATCCACACGCGACCGCTTGAGATCCACCCGATGCAACTGCTGATGTCGGAAGCGCGAATCACTGGCGTGGCTCTGTCGTGCAACGCCTTCCCGAGCGTGATCGAGCAGATGGCGGCAGGCGCCTACCCGACCCAGGGATGGGTGGAAACGATTCCGTTCGGTGAGTTGATCAGCAACGGCTTCGAGCGGTTACACCGTCAGGAAGGAACGAAGATCCTTGTAGATGTGGGTAACGCCGTGGGCCAGACGAAGGCATAGATCACGGAGAAGATCAGAGGAAATAGCAGAAACGACGCAATTACGGCCATCATGGCTGTGGAAACACGTGTCTGGATGGATGGCTGAGCGACTCGCCTCAGCGCTTGATCCGGGTAGCCTGAATCACGATAATCGGCTTGAGAGTCTTTGCGGTTTTTCCCTCCTCCACGGTCTGCGTGAAGGAGTCGTCGCTGTTGAAGACAAACGTTTCGCGGAAGAAGATCGTTCGACCGTCCTCCAGGGTCTCTTCGGAGAGACTCAATCGCCGGTCCTTCCAATGAGCCTTCCCGTTCAGGACCCGGCAACCGGTAGCCATGGAATTGTCGCACCAGAGCAGGCTGATGCCATCTGCCGCTTTGCCGTCAGCGGTTTTACCGCTCGCGGTTCGCCCGCCCCAGAAGACGGCGTGTCCCGTTATGTCGCCCTCGGCACCGTTCGAGTGGTACTCCTCGATCAGAGAGCCCGAGTTGGGCCCGGCGCGCCATGACTCTTCCCCGCTTCCGGCGTTCACCGCCGCCGTCTTGCCGGAAGCGGGTTCGGTCAACTGGATGGCCCACGAGCCGGAGAATGCCGCGATCAGACTCTCCATCGAGTCATCAGCCTGCGGCGCAGCCTGCTGCGCGAAGACTTGCACGGTTACCAGGGTGAGCGCGACGATCAGCAGGGTCCGTGGCCCAAGGGGTTGCCGGCCGGAATGTGCTCTATATGGTTCCACTGTCGCCTGCCCTCACTTGCGGATGTTGATTTCGATCTTGACACCATTGGGATCGTTGAGAAATACCTGCCGCAGGGTTCCGCCCGGCACCTCGTTGCGCTCAAACGCAACACCATGCTTCTGCAGGCGCCCCACGACTTCGTCGTAATCGAGGCCGTTGAAAGCAATGTGATCGACGGGACCGGTTCCGAGCGAAGGCTTCGAGACTGGTATTCCCTGCTTGTGTGAGTGCTCGGTGTAGGTGCGCCACTCGGCGATGTGGATACAGGGCGTCTCGCCCACGTAGACCCAGTAACCCGGAAAACCGAGCGGCGGCCTGAATCCCTCGTGCATGCCGAGCGCCTGGCAATAGAAGTCGCGCGTCCCGTCGATGTCCTCCGTCAGCACCAGATAATGCTCGAGTTTGACCAGCGGCATGTCTTTATCCTCCCGGCCCGCCAGGGGCCAAGGCAGCTTCAGCGATTCAGGAACTGATTCAGCAGCCGCGCCGGCTCACCCTCCGCCTGCGCCGAATGCAGCCAGGCGTTGGTGACGGGCACGAGAGTGGAATCACGTGGCAGCAGGGCGGCCTTGTCCGCATGGGTCAGAGTGCCCGGGAAACTGCGGCACAGCTCTTTGTGCCGCCGGGTCTGCAACTCCACTTCCACGTCGTCCGTGATCATCACATCGGCGTGACCGGCGACGAGTTCGTCGAATATTCCACGGTTGTCCGGATAAGTCACGATCCTGGCCCGATGCACGTTGCCGTGGATGAACTGCTCGTTCGTGCCGCCCGGATTGACGATGACGCGCACGTCCGGGCGATCCACCGCGCCGAGGTCGGGGTATTTCGGTGCATCGGCGCAGCGTGCCAGAATCGTCTTGCCACCGTATTGATAGGACTCCGAGAAGCTCGCAGCAGCCTGACGAGCGGGCGTGATGGACACTCCGCCCATGGCCAGATCGAACCGATCCGCCTGCAGATCCTCCAGCATCGTCGCCCAGGACGTCCTGACGAACACGGCGCGCGCGTGCAGATCCCGCGCCAGCTCCTCGGCAAGCTCGACATCGGAGCCATCCAGCACGCCGTCTTTCTCCAGACTGAACGGGGCGTAGTCACCGGTGGTGCCGATCCGGAGGATGCCGCTCGCCAGCACCCGCTGGCTCGCCGAAACCGGTTCCTGCCGCAGACCGCCCAGGATCGCGAGCAACTCCTGCCGGCTGCCGTCAGTCCACGGTGGCCCCTGCAATCTCCCGAGCGCAAGCGATCGCCACCGCGAAGCCCACTCCGGCCGCCGCAGGGACGGTGCCGCCACATGAAGGGCCCGCAGCAACCCTTCCGTGAGCGCATCCAGGCGAGGACGCAGATCGGCCAGACCCGGAACCGGGCCGGAGTAGTCGAAACCCCGGTCACTCCACTGCTCGTGCAGGCCCGATTGCACTTCGCGCGCGAGGAGCGCCTGCAACTCGAACAGATGGCCCACGGACTCCTTCGTCAGGCCCATAAGCTCGCCCAGTGCCTGTGCACGCTGGATGACGGCCGTTTCCCTGGGCTGATCGAAAATCGGGGCCTTCGTCTGCCATTTTGCAGCCGCGACCGCCGGCATCACGGCAAGACGCTGCTGCAACAGATCGAACAGCCGCCCCACGGCCTCTTCCTCTGTCACGAATCGGGTCGGACCGGGCTGGCTCGCCGCGGCTTCGGGCAGTTCGTGGGCATGGCCGGCGGCAGTCCACAGCAGAGCGCACAGCAGCCAGCAGGACCTCGGACGCCGTATCCCCCTGGCAGCAGACTCTGCCCGGGATTGCATGGCCCGCGCCGCCGCCCGCACTGGCGCCTGCGTAGAGGTGCCCGCGCGAGCCCTTCCCCGCCTGAATCCCAACCGAACCTCCCCGCCCGCCGCTGTCGGAGAACTCCTACGGCATGTTCTCAGATTTGCACCTGCCGGGCTCGGTCGCCAACAGGAATAATGGTCACGATACAACGATAACGGGAGAGCTTCATGAACCGGACCGTGATGTGGATGGGACTGGCCTGCGCAGTCCTGCTGGCCGCCGGCTGTGACCGTCGAGGCCCGGCCGAACGTGCCGGCGCCAAGCTCGACACCGCGGTGGACACGATCAAGAACGGCGGCCACGAGCCGGTATCCGACTCGGTCCGCGACGATGTCAACAAGGCGCGCGACAAGGTCCAGGACGCCGCGCACGACGCGGCTGAGAAGGCCCGGGACAAGTAACGCTCAGAGATTCTTCGCCATCATCTGCTTGCTGAGGTAATCGCCCTGGCGCAGCGCCAGGGCGACGATGGTGAGGGTCGGATTCGCCGAACCCGGTGAACTGAACGCACTGCCGTCGGACACGAACAGATTCCTGATGTCGTGCGTCTGACCGTGGGCGTTGGTCACCCCATCGCGCGGATTCGCACTCATACGGGCCGTGCACATGTTATGTGTCGCCGGTGGCGTTCCACCGTGGACAACACGCTTTGCGCCTATCGCGAGATACATCTTCTCGGCCTGCGCGTGGCCATGGGCACGCATGGCCTTGTCGTTGTCATGCTCATCGACGTGCACATGGGCCACGGGTAATCCGAAGGCATCCTTGACCTTGGGGTCCAGGGTGATGCGGTTGTCGCTGCGCCCCATGTCCTCGCCGCAGACGAACATGCCCGCAGCGTTCTGATAGTTCTCCACGATCGAGGCGAAGTCCCTGCCCCAGCCATAGGGCAGTCCAGCCAGCGGCCACGAGGGCAGATCCAGCGCGATCACCTCGAGATGATAGCCGCCGAAGAAACCACGCCTGGGATCGTTGACGGTCTCGTCCTCGACGATGCCGGCGAGCACGGCACCGCGCCAGGCCCTCACCGGTTTGTCGAACAGGCCCCAGACGAAGCCGGTGATGTGATGACAGTAGTTGCGCCCGACCTGCCCGGCCGAGTTGGCGAGACCCTGCGGATAGCGTGCCGATTCGGACAGCAGCAGCAGGCGCGCGGTCTCGATCGAATTGCCGGCCACGCACACCACCCGGGCCTTCTGCCTCTGCTCGGCGCCCTGGCTGTCACGGTAAATCACCGCATTCACGAGGCCATCGGCACCGTGTTCGATCCGGGTCGCCATGCACTCGGTGCGCAGATCCAGGTTACCGGTGGCCTCCGCGCGCGGGATCTCGGTGTAGAGCGTGCTCCACTTGGCGCCGGTCTTGCAGCCCTGCACGCAGAACCCCTGCTGGATGCAGAAGCCGCGGCCATCCGCTGCCCGGGTATTGATGGCCATGTGGTTGGTGTGCACGCGCTTGTAGCCGACCTTCTTCGCCGCGGCGTACATCACCTTGAAGTTGTTGTTCGCCGGCATGCCGGGATTGCCGTTGCGGCGCGTGACGTTCATGCGCCGCTCGGCGAGCCGGTACCAGGTTTTCAGCTCGTCATAGGAGATCGGCCAGTCGATCAGAGACGTTCCCGACACCTCGCCATAGGTCGAGCGGTTGCGGATCTCCCAGGGGCGGACGCGCGGCGTGGCGGCTGTCCAATGCACCGTGGAACCCCCGACGGTCTTGCAGATCCAGACGGGGAGAGTGGGAAAGTCCCTGACCACCCCCCAGGTGCCCGACTGCGTGCGGGGATCGAGCCAGGTGAGCTGCCCGAAGGCCTCGCCGGGCACTTGTGAGAAGGTTGCGGGCGACTGGCGCTTGCCCGCTTCGAGCAGAACCACCTTGATGCCGCGGCGGGTCAGCTCATGTGCAAGCGTGCCGCCACCGGCTCCCGAGCCGATGATGACGACCGCGCCTGCATCGTTCAGTTCGATCTGGGCCACTTGGTCCTCTTGGTCCTCTAGGTGTGCCGCGTGGAGCAACGAGTCAGGTCAGGTTGATCCCATCGGAGGTCCACTATCCGCTTCCGGAACGTCCGGCAGCCACCGCAGGTCGTTGAACCCCCGGTACAGGTAACCACCCTTGGAAAACGCCTCGCCCTCGTAACCAAAGTAAGCGTAGGCCATCGGTGAGGCGTACAGGTATTGCAGGGTGTTGACTCGCAGCGTCTGGAAGAACGCAGATGACTCGACACTCTTGAGCGCATCGACACGGGCCACTTCGCTGGCTGTCGCGAAGCCCGGTCCGAGCCTGGCGAGGCCTTCCTGGAACTGCGCGCGCAGCGCCTCATCCTTTGCCGCTGCCGCATCGACCGCGCGGACGACCAACGCGTAGGCTGCATCTTCCAGTTTGTCGTGTGGCGCTATGGTCCGCGTGGCGACCAACAGGGCCGCGCCCTGCTCGCTAGTGAACGCCGAGAGATCCAGCGCCCACGCGTGTGACGGTGCCAGCAGGGCCAGAGGGCTTCCGGCCACCAGCACGCCGGTCAGCACTCCGGTCGCGGTGCGCAGGAACCCGCGCCGATCGAACACCAATGCACTTTCCACCGCAGGCCCCCATATGCCGCATCGTTTGGCTGCCCGGGAATGTGCTCCAAGTCACCGGGCATGGCAATGCGTGATCGACCCTGAGCGCACCAGCCCTGTGCCCACAGCGCAGGGCGGACGCGGGATGCGCCACGGCGCGCGGCGCAAGCGTCATTTCATCCCGGACATCTTGACCGCCTGGGGCTCCCCGGCGGTTAATGCCCCTTCACCACTGGGGGCCGGAAGCACAACATTGAACACACGCACCGGGCGGGGGTACGAGACGGGGCTGATGGTTCTGCTGAGCCTGGCCTTCGGGTTCGTGTTCTTCGACCGCAATGCCATGAATTTCCTGGCGCCGTTCGTCGCGCCGGAACTGCATCTGAACAATGCGCAGATCAGTCTGCTGTCGAGCGGATTCTCCTTCGCCTGGGCGCTGGCCGGCTACCTGGGCGGGCGGCTGTCGGATTCGGCCGGGCGGCGCAAATCCTTCCTGCTGGTGACCTTCATCATCTTCTCGTGTTGTTCCTTCCTGTCCGGCCTTGCCACCTCGTTCCTCATGCTGCTGGCCGCGCGCGTGGCGATGGGACTGGCCGAAGGACCGGTTCTGCCCATCTCCCAGTCGCTGCTGATGCTGGAGTCCGCCGAGAGCCGGCGCGGATTCAACATGGGGTTCATGCAGAACTTCGGCAGCAATCTGATTGGTTCGACGCTCGCACCGCTGGTGCTGGTGGCCCTGGCGGATCTCTATGGGTGGCGCGCGGCCTTCTACATCGCCGGTCTCCCGGGACTGATCCTTGCCGCACTCATCTGGAAGTTCGTGCGCGAACCGCCGCGCACGCCTGCGCAGGCTGCTGCCGCCCCCAGTGATCCGCGCGCGCAGGCCTCGCAGCCAGTCGCCACACTCAGCGGAAGCGCACCAGCCATCGCCCCACCGATGGGGATCGCACAGCCCGCCGGGCCGGCTCTGTCACCGTTCGCCATGGTCCGCACTCACAACATCTGGCTGTGCATCCTCATCAGCATCTGCCTGGTGCCGTGGATGATCCTGGGCTGGGTTTTCCTGCCGCTGTACTACGTCAATGTGCGGCACTTCTCGCATTCCGACATGAGTCTCCTCATGGGCGTACTGGGTGTATCCGCGGCACTGTTCGGCTTCATCCTGCCTGCCCTCTCCGATCGCCTCGGGCGCAAGCCGGTGGTCGTCATATTCTCCCTGGTCGGCGTGCTGTTGCCGCTGTCGGTCCTGTATTTTCAAGGCTCGCCGCTGCTGCTCGCGGTGCTGATCTTCTTCGGCTGGTCGGCGAGTGGCGTGTTTCCGCTCTTCATGTCGACGATTCCGTCCGAAACACTGCCGGCGCGCTATATCGCGACGGCGATCGCCCTGGTCGTGGGATTCGGGGAATTGATCGGCGGAGTGCTCGTACCGTTCGGCGCCGGTGTCGCCGCCGACCGTTACGGTCTGCAGGTTACACTCTTCATCCAGCTGGTCTGCGCCGTGGTTGCCACCATCCTGGCGCTGTTCCTGCGCGAGACCGCGCCGGCAAAGGTCGGAGCTCTTACTCGCGGGCGGTCGCAGCCTTCTGCTGAGCTTCGAGAAACTCGCGCGACGGACGCGGGATAGCCATCGTCGCCTGGACCCCCGGTCGCGCCATCATCCGCGCGTACCATTCGCTGACACGTGGGCTGTCCTTAGGGTTGACGATGTCGGCATAGCGCTCCGGCATACCGATCAGCATCGAGAACAGGCTGACATCCGCCAGGGTGTACTGCTCGCCCAGCATCCAGGGACCCACCATGCCTGTCTCCATGCGCTGGATCGAGACGCGCACGCGGCGGCGCCAGTCATCGAGCTGTTCAGGCGTCCACACCTGAGCGGCCGACTCGCGCCACTTGTCGCGCTGCTCCCTGAGCGGTATGCGCGCGAGCCGTGCCTCGAACTCCTCCTTGCTCAAGTCCCGCACGGCCGTCCTGATCATGGCGTGCCAGCCCAGGAAGGACAGCGCCGGGCAGAAATACTCGTCCACGAACTTCGTCCACACGCGCATGCGGGCGCGGCCATAGGCATCGGCCGGCCGTAGCGGGTTATCCGGGAAAACCTCGTCCACGTACTCGTTGATGACCGTGGATTCGGTGAGCACCTTGCCATCGTGCACCAGCACGGGCACCTGGCCGTTCGGATTGATCTTGACGAACCAGGCCTCGTGCTGCTCGAACTGCAGCAGGTTCATGAGGTGGCTGGTGAACTCGAGGCGCTTCTCCTTCAGGGGCAGGAGCGCCTTCAGGGAGTTTGCCCCGGGTCCGCCGTGATACAGCTCCAGCATGCTACGCCTCGAAAAAGACGGGCTCTGCTTTCAGCGGAACCCGTCCGTTGCCGCGACCGGGCCGCGCGCCGGAGGGCGCCGGTCGGCCGGACCCTGTCAGAACGTATGCCGTACCGAGAGGAACCAGGCGCGCGGCATGCCAGGCTGACCCTCGACCGTCGGCTCACCGAACGGTGTGGTGTCGAAGGTGTTCAGGTAGTACACCTTGTTGGTCAGGTTGTTCACACCGGCTGAGGCCGTCCACTTCCGGGTCTCCGGTGAATACTCGATACGGGCATTGTGCAGCGTGTATCCGGCCGTGCACGAAGTCAGCGTGACGCCGCTGCAGATCTGCGTCTGCATGTACGCATCCCACCGCGGCGTGACCGTCGCGCTGTTGGGCAATGTCAGCGTGTAGGCCGCTGAAGCCGCCGCATTCCACTTCGGCACGTAGATCGGCGAACCGCTCGGCGTGATGCCGCCGGTCGTCGAGTCATTGGCCGTGAACTTCGTGTAACCCGTGGAGGCCGTCAGCATCAGTTCCCGGACGGGCCGGAACTGCACTTCCAGCTCGCCGCCGCTGATCTTGCCGGGCGAATTCACGTAGTTCGTGTCCGGAATCACGATGCAGGGCTGGATCGGCGTGTTGGTGCCGGGAATGTTCAGACAGTCGATGCCACCGACCGGCACGATGCGCTGCTTGTAGTTGTTGTAAAAGGCCGCGGCGTTGATGCGCAGACGCCGATCAAGCAGTTCGCTCTTGACGCCGATTTCATACGCGTCCATGGATTCGCCCTTCACGGCGACGAACTGCGAAGCCTGGAAGGGTCGCGGATTGAAGGCGGGCGGCCGATAACCGGTGGAAGCCGTGGCGTACACCATGGTGGCGTCCGTTATCCGGTAGTCCGTGCCGACCAGCCAGTCGAAGTGGGTCTGGTCGGACTCCACCGGGGACTTGAACTGCGTGTTGTCGAAATCGTCGTGCTTCTTGTCCGAGGAGTAGCGCACGCCGGCGGTCACGTGCCACTGGTCTGTGATGCTGTAGACGCCGTGCAGAAAGCCCGACTCGTTCTCGAACTTGCCTACGTCGAGGCCGTCCACCAGAAGCGAGTTCGGAATGGACTCGCCCGTGAGCGGATTGAACGTGGAACCCTTCGGATCGCTGGCGTAGAGCGCGAAGTTGGGCGAGAAGGCGGGCAACTCCACCTGCTGCGCGCTGGTGCCGTTGCCGTGGTAGTAGAACGCACCCGCGGTCCACTCCAGGCGGTCCATCAGCTTGCCTGTCAGGCGGAACTCGACGGTCCGGTAGGTGAAGTACTGGATGCCATCGACCACGGAGAAACCCAGCGGTGAGTCGTCCTGGTCGGTGGCGAAATAGCTGTTCCAATTGCGCCAGGCGGTGATCAGTTTCGCGTTCACGTCATCGGTAATCTTCCAGTTCAGAGTCGCGGAGATGCCCTTCTGGTTCAGCGAGGTCTTGGGCGAGAAGCTAAGGCCGGAGTACGGATCCGTAAACGTGGCATAGGTGACGTACGGATTGTGCGTGATGAAACGGCTGTCATAGCTGACACCGTAGGTGGTCTGCATCAGCTGGTTCCAGGTCGCGACGCTGTTCGTCAGCGGCCCGATGGCGAGCAGCGTGTCGGCCCGGGACTCCGAATCATCGCGCTGATAATCGACCGCCATGTCGATGCTGACGTCGTCGCTGGCCAGGTAGCGGAAGGCTGCGCGCGCACCCGCCACATCCGTGCCACCCAGGGTACCCAGCACGCAGTTGCCCAACCGGTTATGCGTCAGGATGGGCAGGCTGCCGGCCTCGGTGGGATGCTGGCAGGCGAAGTCGATGTCCTTCTGGTAACCGTCCTGCTTCTTCGACACGCCCGTGACGCGCGCGAACAGTTTGTCCGGGATGATGGCGAAATCGTAACCGGCGCGCAGATCAACGCGATGGAAGTCTCCGACGGTACCCTCGATGAAGCCCGTGTCGCTACCGTTTGGATCCTTCGAGATGTAGCGGATCGCACCACCGATCGAGCCGCGTCCGAACAGTGTACCTTGCGGGCCACGGAGAACCTCGACGCGGTCCAGATCCATCAGGTCGATCTGAGTACCCATCGTTGTCGGATAGTAAACGTCGTCGACATAGATGCCGACGCCGGGTTCGAATGCGAAATTGAAGTCGTACTGACCGACGCCGCGGATGAACGCAGTCATCGTGTTACCGAAGGCTGCCTGGGCGGGGCGCAGGCTGGCATTCGGGACGTCGTAACCGATGTCCGATGCCGTCGTGAAGCCGCGCGCCTGAATCTCGTCTGCCGTGATTGCGCTGATGGCGATAGGCGTCTGCTGCAGATTCTCCTCGCGGTAGCGTGCCGTCACCACGACTTCTTCGAGGGCATTGTTGTTGGCTGCCGTATCCGCCGGTGCCGTCTGCCCCAGCGCGGTCGGCGATAGCAGCGCCAGCGCACTGACCAGGGAAGCGGTTGTCAGCGCGCCATGCACGGTGAGCTTGCTCATAGAATCCCCCTCGAGAAGCTGCGGTTGCGATCGATCCGTCCGAGCCGTCCCGGGCAGCCGGGTACTTCCGTCGCGACAGGTTGCGGTGGCACGACGTGGCGCAACCGTTGTCTCTCCTGTGCGATTGGTGTGTAAGTTACCCGCGATTTTGCGCACCCCGATAGACTCACACGGAACGGTGAATCAACTAAAAAGGAACAGCGTTGCGCTGCGGGAAGCGACGCGTGGCGCAGGTGTGTTGGAGGCGCCACAAACGCCTCCGGGCCGCCCCCGGAACTTCAGGCCCCGGCGCCGGAGGTGACGGGTGCCACCGTGGCCGGCTCATGCTGGCGCAGCAGGTCCGCACGCAGAGTTCGGGCCGCGAGCAGGTAGTGCAACGCGCCCCACAGGAGGAACAGGCAGATTGCCACCAGGGCCTTGCGGATGCCCGTGGCGGAGGCGGCGCCGCAGGCCTGTTGCAGCGGCGTAAGGTCGCCGTGCGCTGGCGCGGCCCCGGCGCACATCAGATTGAAATCTCCGGGCGTGAAGGCCGAACGCGCGAACGCATCGCTGATCAGACCCAACAATGTCGGGCCCAGTCCGATGCCGACCAGGCCGAGCACCAGGGCAACCGCAAAGGCGGAAGAGGCCCGCATGTTGGCGCCGACCATGTTCTGGGCCAGTGCCAGTGTTGGTGTGAAGTAGATGAACAGGGCGACATGCGCCACCATCAGGACCGCGATGGCGGCCACGACGGTCGGCTGCAGGAAACCCAGCATGAACAGGGGGGCCGAAAGCGCCAGCCCGGCCGCAGGTCCCCACACGTACCAGCGCTTGTCGAAGCGGCCGGCCCAGTCAACACCGAAGCCGCCCAGTGCCAGGCCCGAAGCCATGGCGGCGCCCGCCACGATCGACAGCAGACGACCTGCCTCGGCGAAGCCGACATGGTAGTTGCGCAACAGGAATTGTCCGAGGAACTGCCCGATGGCGTTCATGGCGGTGGCCGCCAGCGCGCAACCGATCAGGATGTGACACATCGACCGCTTGGAGAGCAGAAACCGGAATACCGTCAGGATGGGCGGCGGTGGACCCGGTGGGGGCCCGGAAGCATCCGACATACCGCGCGGCGGCTCGCGCAGGGTCAGAAAGGCTAGCACCGCGACCAGGAGGCCGGGTGCGCCGATGGCCACGAACGCAGCCCGCCAGCTGACGTGTTCGGCCATCCAGCCCCCCAGCAGGGAGCCGAAGACCACCCCGATCGGGGCACCGAGCCAGATGATGGACATGGCGGAGGCGCGCTTCTGCATGGGGTAGAAGTCGCCGATGAGGGAGGCCACCGGGGGCTGGAAGCCGGCATCCCCGATGCCGACACCGATCCGGAAGAGCAGCAGGCTGGCAAAGCCGCCGGCAATGCTGCACAGACACACCATGACACCGAAGATCGCGATGGCGGTCGAGATGATGAGGGTGCGGCGGATGTGCTCGGCGAGGCGGGCTATGGGCAGACCGAGCAGCGTATAGAAGATCGCGAAGCCGAGGCCCTGGATCAGGCCCATCTGCGTATCGGTGAAACGCAGATCCAGCTTGATGGCCTGCGCCACCGCCGCCAGTCCCTGCCGGTCGGCCAGTGTCAGGGCGCTGCTCGACAGCAGGATCGTGAGGAGCCACCCCCGGTAGGCCCTGGAGAATGTCGGCATCCGCACAAGAATGCCGCACAACACCTCGATCGCTCAAGCTGACGTTGTATGAACCGCCGCGGCGGCTCGCCGCGCGCCTCTGCAGCACAAAGGGCGAGGCGGTTTGCCGACGTCGAATTGAGCTATGCTGTGCGCAACCAAGGTTAGCAGGCTTTTCGCCCGGGGAGTCCACCATGAGCATTCTCAGCAATCTCGAGAGCGCACTCGGCGGTATGTCGAATTCACCCGGCACGGCGGGCGGCAGTGCGGCAGCCGGCGCGGTGGTGGTGTCACAGATCATCTCGATGATCCAGAGTCGGCCGGGCGGGATCGGCGGGCTGTTGCAGTCGTTCCAACAGGGCGGGCTGGGACATGTCTTCCAGTCCTGGATCGCCAGCGGCCCCAATCTGCCGGTATCCGCGGACCAGCTGCGCAACGTGCTCGGATCGGACTGGGTCAGCCGCATCACCCAAGCCACCGGATTGCCCCAGGCGCAGGTGGAGCAGCATCTGTCCACCCTGCTGCCACAGATCATCGATCACCTCAGCCCCAACGGACAGATGCCGCAGGGCGATCTGGGCGCGGCCCTGTCGGGTCTGGCACAGCGCGTCCTGCATGGCTGAGGCCGGGGCGGATCACCACGACAAGCGGGGCAGCGCAAGCGACGCCCCGCACACCTTCCTGCTCACACCGGAGAATTGACGATGCAATTGCGCAACCCTGGCACCTGGATCCACGGCGCCCTGCTCGCCGCCATGTTGAGTTGTCCTGCGCTGAGTCTCGGACAGGATGCTGCGACTCCGACTCCCGTGCTCTGCAACGACGGCACCACGTCGGCCCATGCCGGACGTGGCGCATGCAGCCATCACGGTGGCGTGAAGAAGCCGGATGGCGGCACAGCGAGCACGTCCAGTGGCTCAGCGACTCCGGCCGCTCCGGCCGCGCCGGCTGCTCCGGCCCCCGCGCCCGCCCCGGCTGCACCTCGCGCCAGCACATCACCCCCGCCGCCGGCCGCTCCCGCGGGGCCTGCGATGAAGGCGCAGGTACCCAGTTCCGGTGGCGTGGCCCCAGGCGGCGGTCCCGGACTCGTGTGGGTCAACACTGCCTCGAAGGTCTATCACTGCCCTTCGGACCGCTGGTATGGCAAGACCAAGAAGGGTCAGTACATGAGCGAGGCGGAGGCCAAGGCACAGGGCAACCGCGCGGATCACAACAAACCCTGTTCATGAAGCCGTGAAGCCGGGGCTCCGGATCCGCAGCGGCTGCGCGTCCGGAGTCTCGATCGACTCCGCGGTTGCAGTCGGTCTGTTCCTACAGCGTGCGGCGGCGCAGTCCGACAGGGAACGCGGACGTCGCCAGCTGGCGACGCGTAAGTTTTTCCGCCGCGCTGGCGATCGCGAATGCTCGAGTGCGATTTGCGCCGGGCACGGTGATTGCCTTGTCGATCGCATGCCAGAAATCATGCGGTTCGATGAAAACGAGCTCCGGGTGGAAGCGCGCCGCCGCATTTCCCTGGGGCACCTGCCTTGTGTGGCGCAGCACTACCTGTGGGCCGGGCCGGGCGATGGGCGGCCGTGTTCACTGTGCGACCGCCCGATCGATCCCCGACAGATCGAGTATGAGCTGGAGTTTCCCCTGATACCCGAGATGGAGATGCGCTTCCATCGCATCTGTCATCAGGTGTGGGAGTTGGAGTGCGACTGGCACACGTCAGTGCACAGCGGGGAATAACCGGCTTTGCAGGAAGTCGAGCGCGGCGCGATCGGGGTGCGGTGCCACCCTCGCCTCGGCACCGAAGTGCATGATCTGGTCCTGGTCTGCGGTGTAGGCGGTCCAGTCGGGCGCATCCGGGCACTGCGGACGGCCGCTGGTCGCGAAACTCACCCAGCAGCCGTGCAGGGTGCGAGTCACTCGGCGATCGGAATCACGCAGCAGACTGTCCGGCCAGGTCGCGAATACGAAGGGAATCTCCGAACCATGGTTCGCGCCGGCGCGACGGCCTTGGAGGAAGCTGGCCACGTAATCGAAACGGTATAGAAAGACAGGCGAGCGTGAGTTCGCGGCGATCCAGCGCGCCGGGGCTGCGAAGTGGCCGTCACGGAACAACAGCCGCTGATAGGCCGCCGGATCCGCCGCTTGTGCGCCGTAGAGAGCGCGCAGCTCGTCGATGTCCGATGCGGACAACCCCGGGAATGCCGGCGCGGAATCCGGTTCCAGCGACAGCAGGGAGCTCTCGTTGCCGTTCGTACCGATGATCAGCGGGACGGGCAGCGAATGATTCGCAGCCAGGGCGCTGACCGGCGACTCCCTCAGGAGACGCCCATCGATGGCGGTTCCCCAGTCGTGTTGCTCCTCGACTGCGGTCAACGCAGCGGGTGTGAGTGCTCTTAACTGCGCCGACGTGGCCTGCGCGCCGGGCAGGCCGAGAGCGGTGGCAATGGCGGTGCCGCCGGCTTCAGCGGCTGACAGTGTCGTCGGGTCGTCCCAGACACCTGCGGATTGCACGATAGCCCGGTGAAACAGGCCTTTCGCGGCTTGCGTCGCCATGAGCATGAGGATGTCACGAGCGCCCGAGGATTCGCCAAACACGGTCACCGCGTGCGGATTGCCGCCGAATCGGCCGATGTTCTTCTGCACCCAGCGCAGGGCCGCCAGCTGATCCATGAGGCCGTAGTTGACCAGGGGCTCCCGGCCCGCCTCACGGGTCAGCGCCGGGTGAGCGAAGAACCCGAGCAATCCGAGCCGATAGTTGAGCGACACGAGTACCACGCCATCGCGAGCGAAGGCAGTTCCGTCGTAATAGGTCTGCGCGCTGGTGCCTTCAGAGTTGCCACCGCCGTGAATCCAGACCATGACGGGCAGCGGCTTGTCTGGACGCAATGATGGCGTCCAGACATTCAGTGTCAGGCAGTCCTCGCTCGTGCGTGCAGCTGCGCTCAGCGGTGAGACGCGCTGTGGTGGGTGCGGCTGCGGGCAGGAAGCTCCGAAGTCATCGGCGTACCTCGCCTGCCGCCAGGTCCGTGCGGGCTGAGGCGGCCGCCATCGCAACTCGGCCACTGGTGGCGCTGCGTAGGGAATGCCCTTGAAGGAGGCAACGCCCTCTCGCGCGGTGCCGATCAACTGGCCGGCATCGATGCGCACTTGCGGTGAATCGGCTTGTGTCACGCAGGAGGGGTCGGACGGCGTGCGCGCCGGGTCGGTACCATCCGCGACGAAACAGGCCACGTCAAAATACTCCCGGCCGTCCGCCGTCTGGACCTGCAGCAGCGTCACCTTGCCGGAAGCCGGTTTCGATCTGACCCAGTCGCGGCGCCAGGCGACTTCAGCCGGCCCACCCTTCAGCGCTTCCTCGAGCACGCGGCCCCGGAGCCTGCCGGTGGGTGTGGCTTTCAGCCCGAGAATGCGTGCGAGTGTGGGCGCGATGTCGGCATTGCTGACGGGAGCATGGCTGACGAAGGCTTGCTTGAAGTCGGGGCCCATGGCCGCCATGTTGTTGAACGTGTTGCTGCGATCCAGGCTGCCGTGCATGCCCTGCCCTTCCTGCAGTGGCGTATCGGCGATCTGGAAGGTGGTGAGCGGATCGTCGGGATCGGTCCGGAACGTGCGGAAGCTGACGGCGATGGAGGGCCGGGGCCATTGGGCGCAGCCTTCCAGTCCCACGGCGCTCAGGGGCAAGGCGCCGGGAATCTCCCCGAGGGCCGAATCCACGAACAGGCCACCCACGTAGTTCTGCTCACTGAGGAATCTCACGATACGCCGGGCGAGCTCGCGATCCTGCGGGGAGCGCGTAACCGCCGCGCGCGCCGTCGCGCAGGTGGCTGCGGTGCGGTGTTCCGCGGTGGGAGGTTCCGCGGTGGGAGGTTCGGCGGTGCGAGCTTCGGTGATGCGCGGTGACGGCGCGCCAGGTGCCGAGGCGGAGCCCACTATATATATGAGATCACTCCCACCCCCGGCGGCCACGACGATCCGGGCCTGTGGGTCTGCCAGGGCTCCGGCCCCACCCAGAATGGCATTGCCGCTGGCTGGGTACTGATGGGCCTGCGGATCGACCGGCACGTAGTGCCGCTGCCCGTCCACGACCTCACTGGTGTCCGGATCGAAGAGCGGCAGCCCCAACGAGTGCGCCAGGTCGATGGCGAGAAAGCCCGGCGGCAGCCATCCGGGGACGACGCTGGGTTTGTCATCGGGGCCGTAACGCAGTGTCGTCGAGTAACCGCCCGCCACGCCGCCGTGCGTGTCGATCTCGTGCTTGCTGATGGTGGCGAAACCATGGTCGGAGGTAACGAACACATCGGTGTTGGCGCGCAGAGCCGGGTTGCTGTCGAGGTAGTCGAGCAGCTGGCGCAGATTGCGATCCGCGTTGGCCACGCCTGCACGCGAAGTGGGACCGTTTATACCGGGCTGTAACGCATTGAGGCTGTCGCCGTGATTGTGCTGGCTGCCGTCGGGGTCACGCGACCAGTAGACCAGCACGAAGGGGCGGCCCGCCCGAGTGAACAGTGGCAGTACCGCCTTGGTGGTCGCGTCGGCAAACCACTGCTGCTGCACCTTGTTGGGCGCCAGGGTGCCCGGTGTCCCGACATTGCCGGCAGGTTGGGTCCGCGCGGGCGGAGCCGCGGTCAGTCCCGCTTCGCGCAGCGCATCGATCAACTCGGGTGACAGCGGCAACCCTTCGCGAGCGCCAGTGGAGTCATCGAGTATGACAGTCGTGGGAGTTGCGAACTGTCCTGACACCGGCCTGAGTTGCGTGACGTCCTGGATGGCCGCCGGGCCGAGCTTGCCGATCGCCGCCGTGCTGAAGCCCTGCTCACGAGCGAGTGCCAGCAGCGTGAACTCGCTCAGGAAGCTGCCGCTCTCGCCGTGCGCATCGAGGTCAGCGAGAACGGCGTCATTCTCCACGAACGGCGTCGGCGATCCAGGCGGCTTGCCGAATGTGCCTCCTTCGAAGATCGGGTAGCCGATGTAGGGATTGTTGCTGAAGTCAGCCGAGTCGCCCGGATAGTGTCCGGTGGCGATCGCGGCAGCGTTGGGTGTAGTCAGGGTGGGATAGATCGAATGGCTGTTGACGAAGTGCACTCCCTGCTGGCGCACGGCCAGCAGCGTGGGCGTATCGGTTGCGTTCACGGAGTCGTGGCGCAGCCCGTCGGCGATGAAGAGAATCACGTTACGGCGCCCTGACTCGGCCATCCCTGGGCCAGACTGCGGAGTCTCCGGCGACGACACGCTCGCAGCGCGGGACCCGCTACCGGTCGCCGACACCGCGGTGTCACGAGATTGCCAGAGCGTGGCCCGACCGATCGGATCGCAAGATGAAATACCCAACATCAAACACAGCATGAGCAGTGCCGCAACGGACTGTCGCGAACGGCCGGACGAACGTGATCGCATCAATTCGACTCCATGGTTTTCGCGGCATCCGGCGCGGCCGGCCCGTTCAGCTCATCGAGAACCCGCTTGAGGATGTCCGGCCACGCGCGCTGCCA
This sequence comes from Steroidobacteraceae bacterium, assembly GCA_035542375.1. GTDB lineage: Bacteria > Pseudomonadota > Gammaproteobacteria > Steroidobacterales > Steroidobacteraceae > 13-2-20CM-66-19. Next base: position 28,712 of record DATKLO010000075.1, read on the forward strand.
GCAGCACACATGATCGAAATCGGGATAGGACCAGACCCGGCCGGCTGGCACGCGCTGCAGGTAGCGTTCGGTCGCCGCCGCCGGCACATTCGTGTCACGCAGCCCCACCAGATACCACTGCCTGAGGTCCGCCCGCAGGGGCGGGCGCAGCGCCGGATTGAGACTGCCGCTCAGGGGGGAATAACCGTGCAGGCGGGCCCAGGTGTCCGGATCCAGATTGCCGGCGATCGAGACCACACCGACAGTCCGCGGCACTTTGTCCGCCATCAGTGTCGCAAGTGTCGCACCGCCGCTGTACCCCACAAGCAACACGCGCGCGAAGCCATGCTCGCGCGCATACGAAGCGGCGGCCACCGACATGCTGTCCACGACCTGCTCTGAATAGCGCTCGGCGGTCCAGAGCTGCTCGGAGCATTCCGGCGGGCGCACGGGCATCAGATAACAAGGACGGCCCAGATAGAGGATCGAGAGTGGCGTGAGCGCCGCCAGCTCGAGCGCGAGCGGGACCCGGGCAGTGGGATCGGTGGCGATGGCACGGCCACCTTCCACCCACGGCGAGCCGTCGCCCTCGATGAAGACCACCAACATGTCAGAGTCGCGCAGCGCCACGTAGGCCTGATGTTGGAAGCCCCGGCCCGCGATCAGTTGCGATTGAAACCGTGCGTGCCTGGCGATGCGGGCACTGTGCTGCTGCGGGCTCGCACAGGCCGTCAGCGCGCTCGCCAGGGCGGCCAGTGCGGCGCGCAATACGGAGCCTCTGGTGCGATATCCCCGGCGCGCTTGACAGTTACAAATTGGCATTACTATGCTGCGAAGGTCTCATTCGACAATAACTCGAAGCGGGTCCCGCGCTGCTGCGTCGCTGGGACTCAAGGAAAGCCTCATGATGACCATGGTGAGGTCCGACTCGCTCGGACGGCTGCCACCTGCTCCTTTCCCTTCGTGGTCGGGCACGCACGCACCACGCTGGGCCAGCTGCGGCGGACCCGCCCGGATTGTACGGATATTCACCTGGGCCCTGCTGCTTGCCGCGCTCTGGCACGGGCCGGTTCAGGCGCAGAACGCGCAGAATGCACCCGCCGCGCTGCTGGAAATGGTCAATACGCTGACCGCCGACGGTGTGTTCCAGTTCGATGCCCTCGAGCGGGCCGCGGCGGCGGCCAATGACAATGCTTACCTCAAGCTCCAGAAGATCTGTACGCCCCTGCCCACGGGAGCGCCTCCGCCAACCTGTACGGGCTCCACGCTCACGTTGTGGGATCGGCTGCGGGAACTCGAAGGCAATGCGAATGAGCTGCTCGGCAGAGGCGTGTGGTTCTACAGCCTGCGTCTGAACCCGGAGGGCATGAGCGATGCCCTGCGCTGGACCGCGCCCGAGGAATACTCGGCGCAGGGCTCGTTGTCCACCAAGTTCGTGAACGGTCAGACCTCTGTGCTGGCCAACCGGTTCTCGGCGCTGCGTTTTGCCTCACAGGGCATCCCCGTGGCACAGGGGGGCTCGATCAGTTCCGATGGCAATGGCCAGTTCTCCTATACCTACAACGGAGTCGGCGCGCGGGGTGGCGCGGCCGGGGCCGACTCCATCTGGAGTCGGCTGAGCGTGTTCGTCAACGGCGCGTTCGGCACGGGTGAGAAGGCGCCGACCACGTTCGAGGACGCTTTCTTCTTCGACAGCACCGACGTGTCGGCGGGAGCGGACCTGCGCCTCAACGATCACATCGTGGTCGGCGTATTGCTGGGTCATACCGAGAAACGCGTCGACTTCGACTCCGCGCGAAGCATCGTCGATGGCGGCATCCGCGGAAACGGCCAGAGCGCGATGGCCTACATGCAGTACGAGACTGACTCGGCCTACGTCAATCTCGCACTGGGCACCCAGCATCTGAGCCTGGCGACGCGACGGCGCATCACCTATCCGTCCAACAATCCAGAGGTTCCGTCCGTCGACGTTACCTCCTACAGCAACACGGGGTCGACCGCTCTGATCGGCACGCTCGGCGGTGGCTATACGTTTCATTACAAGGCCTTCTCCGCCGAGCCCTATATAAACGTACAGGCTGTACGGACCCGCATCAACGGCTTCACGGAGTTCTCGAACGACGGATTCGATATCGACACTCCCGAGCAGACGATCCAGTCGCTCGAGGGCTCGATCGGCGCCCGTTTCCACTATGTCATCAACACGCGGCTCGGCGTGATCGTGCCATACGCGTTCGCCGAAGCCCGCCACCAGTTCCGGGACAGCTCTCGCGATATCGATTCGGGTTACTCCGCCGACGGCGGGGGCACGGACTTCGTACTGCCGACCGACCCGCCGGTCAGGAACTACTACGCGGCCGGTGGCGGTG
>DATKLO010000076.1:0-5758 GCA_035542375.1 Steroidobacteraceae bacterium
CTGAACATCGACCTCGACCACTTCAAGAACGTCAACGATTCGCTGGGCCACGGCAGTGGTGACAAACTTCTGTCCACATTCGCGCACCGTTTGCGAACGGTCGTATCGCCCAGCGATGTCGTCGTGCGCACGGGTGGTGACGAGTTCGTGGTGATCGCGCCAAATTTGCCCGATGCGGTGTCGGCGAAAGCGCTGGCTGAACGGATTCGGACCGCAATGGTCGTGCCGGTCGATGTCGATGGCGTCAACATGGTCGTCACACCCAGCATCGGCATCAGCGTCTATCCGGAAGATGGCGCCGAGCCGGAGCAGCTGCTGAAGCACGCGGACATCGCCCTGCATCACGCCAAGGATCTCGGCCGCGGCAACCATCAGTTCTACACGCCGGAGATGAATGCGCGGTTGCGCGAACGCCTGGAGATCGAGCGTGCACTGCGTCTGGCGCTCGAGCGCAATGAGCTGTCCGTCGAGTATCAGCCGTGCTTCGACCTGCAGACGATGCGCCCCGTGAGTCTCGAAGCGCTGACCCGCTGGCGCACAGCCGATGGAACCTATATCCCGCCGTCGCGCTTCATCCCCATCGCTGAACAGAGCGGTCTGATCGTGGAGCTGGGCCAGTGGGTGCTGCGCACGGAGTGTCTGCAGCTCAGTGAATGGCAGCGCCAGCGCGTGCCGCTGTTGCCTGTCTCGGTGAACATCTCGGTACGACAGATCGAGCACACCCAGCTCGCCGCCATCGTGTCGGTGCTGGCCGAGGAGATGGGCATCGACGCCAACCTGCTGCACTTCGAGATCACCGAGAGCGCGGCCATGCAGAATTCGCCCCAGCATCTGGGCTCGCTGCAGGCTCTGCGCAACCTGGGTTCGCGCATCCTGATCGATGACTTCGGCACAGGTTATTCCAGCCTGAGTTACCTCAAGCACCTGCCTATCGATACCCTGAAGATCGACCGGGCGTTCGTGCGCGACATGGCGGTCGATGCCAACGATGCGGCCATCGTGCGCGCCATCGTCGGGGTGGCGAAAAGCCTGGGCCTGCAGCTGGTGGCCGAGGGCATCGAGTCGGCGGAGCAGCTCGACTGCCTGCGCCGGCTGGGCTGCGAGTGCGGCCAGGGCTTCTATTTCAGCCCCCCGGTGTCGGCCGAATCCTGCCGCGCCATGCTCTGGCAGCTGCGCGGGCCGCCGCGCGCACTGGGGGAACCCCCCCGATTGCGGTTGCTGGCACCTACCCCGTGAGTTGAACCGCCGCGGCGTGCGAGAATGACCCCCACGAACAGGCAGGGGGGTCGATGGCTGACAGAAGACGACGGAAGGTCTCCCGCAAGGCGGCGGAAGAGGCGGTGCGCACGCTGTTGCGCTGGGCGGGCGATGATCCGGAGCGCGAGGGTCTGCTGGAGACGCCCAAGCGGCTGGTCAATGCCTATCGGGACTGGTTTTCCGGCTACGAACAGGACCCGGCCGAATACCTGCGCCGCACGTTCCAGGAGGTCGGGGGTTATGACGAGATGATCGTCCTGCGCGACATCTCGTTCGAATCACACTGCGAACATCACATGGCGCCCATCATCGGGCGCGCGCACGTCGGCTACCTGCCGACCAACAAAGTGGTCGGGATCAGCAAGATCGCGCGGGTCGTGGAAGGGTACGCGCGGCGCTTCCAGGTCCAGGAAAAGCTCACGGCGCAGATCGCCAACTGCATCAACGATGTGCTCAAGCCGCGCGGCGTGGGCGTGGTGATCGATGCCACTCACGAGTGCATGACCACACGGGGCATCCACAAGCGCGGCGTCTCGATGGTCACCAGTCGCATGACGGGCACCTTCCGCCAGGATGCCCGCACGCGCATGGAATTCCTGCAGTTCGTCGACATCCGGGGCGCGAAGGAAGTCTTTTAGTCCATCCTGCGATCAGGCGATCAGGCGATCAGGCGATCAGGGCGGTCTCGCTGCGCGAGGCGCGCTTGCGCTCGTGCTCCTTCAGGAAGCGCTTGCGGATGCGGATCGAGATCGGGGTCACCTCGACCAGCTCGTCATCGGCGATGAACTCCACCGCGTATTCCAGCGTCAGCTGGATGGGCGGTGTCAGCAGGATCGCATCGTCCTTGCCCGCGGCCCGGATGTTGGTCAGCTTCTTGGTCCTGATCGGGTTGACCACCAGGTCGTTCTCGCGGCTGTGGATGCCGATGATCATGCCCTCGTAGAGCTTCTCGCCGGGATTCACGAACATGCGGCCGCGTTCCTGCAGGTTGAACAGCGCGTAGGCCACCGCTTCACCCTGCTCGTTGCTCACCAGCACGCCGTTGTGGCGGTCCGGAATCTCACCCTTGACGGGCGCGAAGCCGTCGAAGATGTGACTCATCAGGCCGGTGCCGCGGGTCATGGTGAGGAATTCGCCCTGGAACCCGATCAGGCCGCGGGCCGGCACGCGGTACTCGAGACGTGCGCGCCCGCTGTTGCCATCGATGGCCATGTCGGTGAGGTCACCGCGTCGGCTGCCGAGCGCCTCCATGACGGCGCCCTGGTGGGCTTCCTCGATGTCGACGGTGAGCGCCTCATAGGGCTCATGAACCACGCCGTCGACGAGCTTCGTGATGACCTGCGGACGCGAAACGGCTAGCTCATAACCCTCACGACGCATGTTCTCGATGAGGATCGTAAGATGCAGCTCTCCACGGCCGGATACGCGCATGACATCGGGCTCTTCCGTGTCCTCGACGCGCAGCGCCACGTTGCTCTGCAGCTCGCGGTACAGGCGCTCGCGGATCTGCCGGCTGGTCACATACTTGCCTTCGCGACCCGCGAGGGGCGAAGTGTTGACCTGGAAATTCATGGCCAGCGTGGGCTCGTCCACCCGGATGGGGGGCAAACCCTCGGCGGCATCCGGGTCGCACACCGTGAGGCCGATGTTGACATCCTCGATGCCGGTGATGGCAACGATATCGCCCGCGATCGCTTCATCGACCGACGTCCGCTGCAATCCCTTGAACGTCAGAACCTGGCCGATCCTGGCTGCGCCGCGATCTTCCTCACCGTAGCGCAGTGCAACGCTCTGTCCGGGTCGCACCGAGCCGCGCCGGATGCGGCCGATACCGATCCGGCCCACGTACGAGTTGTAGTCGAGCGTGGAGATCTGCAGTTGCAGAGGCTTGGCGGCATCGGCGGCCGGCGGCGGCACATGGGCCAGGATGGCTTCGAACAGCGCGGCCATGTCGGGGCGGCGCTCGGTGTAATCCGTGCTCGCCCAGCCGTGCAGGGCGGAGGCGTAGATCACGGGGAAGTCGAGCTGCGCATCGCTCGCGCCCAGCTTGTCGAACAGCTCGAACGTCTGGTCAACCACCCAGCCGGGACGTGCCCCCGGGCGATCGATCTTGTTGACCACGACGATGGCTCTGAGGCCCAGGGCGAGCGCCTTGCGCGTGACGAAGCGTGTCTGGGGCATCGGCCCTTCGACGGCATCCACCAGCAGCAGCACGCCATCGACCATGGAGAGCACGCGCTCCACCTCGCCGCCGAAGTCGGCGTGGCCGGGCGTATCCACGATGTTGATCCGCGTACCGCCGTATTCGATGGCGCAGTTCTTCGCCAGGATGGTGATGCCGCGCTCACGTTCGATGTCGTTGGAATCCATGATCCGCTCGCCCATCTTCTCGTGCGAGGCGAAGGTTCCGGACTGCTTGAGCAGACCATCCACGAGGGTGGTCTTGCCGTGATCGACGTGCGCGATGATCGCGATGTTGCGGATGGGGCGGTTCATGGGCTGAAGCTTGTTGCGGGCCTGTGTACGGCGGACGACGAGCCGGCGGCGTTCGATGGGCCCGAGGGCGAACGCAAAAAAGGACGCGCAGGGTAGCAGAATCCGCTCTTCAATGCCGCACTTTGATGATCCTGTAAGCCTTTGATTCGATTGACCAGGGATTCACCTCCACCACCCGGTTGAGGACACAGTGCCGGCGGGCGCCCAGCAGGAAGCTCAGGGCCTGGGCGCTCAGCAGCAGCGCCCCCAGACGCGCCCGCAGGCTCAGGCGCGGATCAGCTTCAGCTATGCCGACCGGGGTCTCCTCCCCGGTCCGTGGCGGCGGGGGCGTGAAGGGTTCCCCCAGGGCCTCGCGATCCGCTTCGACCAGCGGTCCGATGCGCAACATCGGCCCCGCAATGCACGCGAGCAACAACGGCGAGCCGCTGGCCGTGGCCTGAGTGGCCACCTCGTTCAGAGACTCCGTTTCGCTGTCGGCGCAGGCGATGACCAGGGGTGGATGGAGCGGGGGCAGCTGGTAGTCGCTGTCTCGCTGGATGCCCAACCGCGCCAGTTCGACGCGGGTGGCATTGGCCAGGTGGCCGGTACCACACACGTGGACATGCCGCACGACCCGGGCTTCAGTGCCCAGCCAGCTTCTCGGCGCCAGCAAGCCGGTCTCGATCCTTGAGCGACCCATCGCGCCATCGTAGTCGGCGTGCCGCGGCGGGGTAGAGCGTAAAACCACTCTGTTTGTCGTGAATCAGTGGGGTCCGATGCGCAGGCTGCGCGTGGCCAGACGCACTTCGATCAGGAACGCGATGTAGGCACCGGTGATGAAGATCATCGCCCCGACGAACAGGAGGGCGATGGTTCCCGCGAACCCAGAGCCGAGGAAGGCGTTGGCAAACAACATGATCACGACCAGGGCGATCAGGACGGCGCAGCATCCACACATGGCGATGGCAGAGTTGATGTAGCGTGCGCGACGTGCGAGTACACGCAGATCCTCGTGTATCTGGCGCGCGTCCGCGGGATGGCTGGTCAGCGTTTGCTCGAGCACGCGGGCGCGGTCAACCACCCGGGTCAGCCGACCCGTCATGACACCCAGAGTCGTTCCGACGCCCGTGAGCAGGAACACGGGTGCGAGCGCTGACTGGATCAGATGCGAGATGTCCATGGGTTCACAGCGTTGGCGACGACCTCGCTATGATGCCAGCCCTATGGCTGATCCCCAATTGCTGCTCGAGCAGTGCCACACCCGGTCGATCGAGCTGCTCAAGCGCAATCTCACACCGGCCGGGGTGCTGGCGGCGTGCCGCGGCAAGCGGGCTGCGGCGCGCGGTTATGCCGCGATATTCGGACGCGATGCGGCCATCTGCGCCATCGGCATGGCGGTCTCGGGAGACCGCCAGCTGGAGAGGGCGGCGGTCAGGAGTCTGCGCACGCTCGGCGCTCACCAGGCGCCCAACGGCCAGATACCCAAGTTTGTCAATGTCCGCCGGCGTGAGGCAGACTTCTGGTACCTCGGCTGCATCGATGCCACGCTGTGGTGGCTGATCGCCGTCGCCATCCTGGACCGACTGGGTCGGCCGGCGGGGCTGCGGCGACGCTGGGCCCGGCGCATCCGGCTGGCAATCCAATGGCTACTTGCCCAGGAGCACCAACGCTTCCATCTGCTGCAGCAGAACGAGGCCAGCGACTGGGCCGACATCATGCCGCGCTCGGGTTTCGTGCTCTACACCAACACACTGTGGTTCTGCGTCAAGCGCTTCTATGGTCTGGCGCACACGGCTGAGACACGCGCGAGTTTCAACGGGCTGTTTCATCCGTTTTCCGCGGGACTCGCGCCCTACCGCCGCGCCCGGCTGTTACGGGAGTACGTGCTGCGTGACGCCCGCGATCGCGACCTCTATCTGAGCTTCGTCAATTTTTCCTTCTTCGGCGAGGAAGGTGATGTGTTCGGCAACGTGCTGGCGGTGTTGATGGGGCTCGCCACGCCCCCGGCGACGCGCCGCACACTCGA
>DATKLO010000077.1:0-36839 GCA_035542375.1 Steroidobacteraceae bacterium
AACTCCAACTGACACTGCTGCGCGCCGAGATCATGAACGCCAACCGTTCGGTTCTGACCTAGCCGCAGGGCATGAACAGGAACGCATCCACTTCGTGCTCGGCCGCGACCCAGTCCTCCAGTTCCCTGCCGGGCTGACCGCCGCGATGCAGATACCGGTAGTAGGCGGCTTCCTCGATCATCCGTCGCCGCCAGGCCTGTTCGGCCGCGGGGCACGGATCCGGCAGCTCCGCGGCAGGAAGCTCGGGATGTGCGCTCCGCGACGGTGCACCGGCCTCGGACATCGGAGGCAGTGGCGCAACAAGGACCTTGCGCGACTTCCGCGGGCTTTTCGTCAGGCTGGCACTGCGCATGATGGCTCGTCCTGCTGCAAGATGTTGGCTTGATGTTGCTAGCAGCGGCCGAGCGGCGCATCAGGACTTTCACGGATGACCGGCCGGTACCCGATAGCCGGCCAGCGATCGCTGGCCGGCACCAGCTGGGCGATACGGCTGGGCGATCAGCGACCGCATGGCGTGCATCGCACGCACCGCCCACCGCGTTCATCGCGTAAATTCACGCCGCGATTCACCTGATGGCCGTTGCACTCTGGCCCGCACTTGCCCGGGGGCGCTAATCTTCGGCCGTCCCATCGCCCGCGGAGTATTCCATGACCGATATCGCCGCCCTCCTCGCCCGGATCGACAGGCTTGAGCATGAGCTCGCCATCCAGCAGGACATCCACCAGATCCGCCGCGTGCAATACACCTACGGCTACTTCATCGACAAGTCGCAATACAATGAGGTGGTCGATCTGTTCGCGGACAGCGGTGAGGTCTGGTTCCTCGGCGGCATCTACAAGGGCAGGGCTGGCGTGCGCCGTCTCTACATCGAACGCTTCCAGACCAACTTCACGCAGGGTCACAACGGACCGCGTTATGGCTGGCTACTGGATCATCCGCAGCTGCAGACCGTCATCGATGTTGCCCCGGACCGCAAGACAGCGAAACTGCGCGGCCGCTCCATGATGCAGGCCGGTCTGCACGAAACCGCCCAGGGAAACCAGCGTGCCTGGTGGGAAGGTGGCATCTACGAGAACGAATTCGTGCGCGAGGATGGCATCTGGAAGATCAAAGCGCTGCGCTACTACCCCTTCTGGCACGGCAGCTTCGCGGAAGGCTGGGCCAAGACTCCCATTGATTTCATCCCGATGGCGAAGACCTGCTATCCGCAGGATCCGCTCGGTCCGGATGAGCTGATGAGTCCGGCGCCCCGCCTGTGGCCGGCCACCGATATCGTGCCGTTCCATTACCCTCATCCGGTCACGGGCCGGCCCATCGTGGCCGACAACAGCCGTGCCCGCGAAGGGTTCAAGGATTAGTCGCCGGGACACATCCTGCAAGCGCCGCGGGCGCCACGCCCCGTCGCGCGGTTACTTGTCCGGATCGTGCTCGCGCTTCCTGCCCTGGAGTCCGCAGCGTAAACATCCGGTTCATGGGCAAGAGCGCCCCAGATCCACATTTTGCAAGGAACCGTTGCGCCACCGCAGGCTTTGTCGGAACGCGACGACGTGCCCGCAAGGTTCCGAAAGGTTGCCTCGAGCTGCTGCGCTGCCGCAAAGAACGGGCCACCCGGGCACAGTCAGCGCAGCCGGGCCCTCCGATTGGCCCCGCGCGCGCCACCGGGCGTAGCATGGGAGATGAACGTCCGATGCCTCGGAAGGGGCCCAAGGAGAACAGGATGCACATCAGCCAGATCCTTCGGAACAAGCGGCCGGACATCATCCGCATTTCCCCTGACGCCACGGTTCGCGCGGCGGTGGCTCTCATGACCCGCGAGCAGGTGGGTGCCCTGGCCGTGGTGGATTCCGAAGAGGAACTGCTCGGAGTGATCTCCGAGCGCGACGTGATTCATTCGCTGGACTCGCGCGGTGAACGCCTCATGACGGAGCTCGTGCGCAACGTCATGCGCTCCGACGGTCCCATTGCCTCCGTGGATGATTCGGTCCGCTCCGTGATGGAGGTGATGACCGCCAGCCGCGCGCGCCATGTGCCGGTAGTCAGATTTGGACGTCTGATCGGCATCGTGAGTATCGGCGATGTCGTCAAGTCACGCCTCGACGAGACGACTCAGGAAAACAGCATCCTGCAGGACATAGCCCGCTCGCACTGGCTAACCGGGTGAGTGGGTGTCCGGCTCACGGGCCGGACGGCCGACTGGCCCACCACTGACCACGACCGTGACCATCGCTTAATATCGCTCGCGACAAACAGGGCGGGCCGTCGTTGGCCGGTCAACGATGAAGTTGGGAGTCAGTTCGCATGCAGTCACTGGACGGGGATTCCGGAGAAATCGACGTCCAGCGACGCACACTGCTGGGACTGGCGCCAGCGCTGGCGGTCGGTGCCGCATTGCGTGCGGCCGGCGCTGCCGCATCCGCGCCGGCACCGGCGCCAGCGCATCCCTCCGATATCGTGATGATGGACGCCACCACCCTGGCGAGCACGATCCACTCCCGGCGCGCCTCCTGTGTGGAGGTGATGACGGCCCACCTGGATCACATCGACCGGATCAACCCACAGGTCAACGCCATAGTGGCGCTGCAGGACCGTGGTGCATTGCTTGCGCAGGCCAGGGAGCGCGACGCGCAGCTTGCTCGCGGGGAATCCCTCGGTCCGCTTCACGGTTTTCCGCACGCGGTCAAGGATTTGCAACCGGTCCAGGGCATCCGCTCCACCCAGGGCTCGCCCCTGTTCAAGGACTTCGTGCCGGCCGCCGACGGTCTGATGGTCGAGCGGTTGCGCAGCGCGGGCGCCATCCTCATCGGCAAGACCAATGCGCCGGAGTTCGGCTTCGGCTCGCATACCTATAACCCCGTCTATGGAGCCACGCACAACGCCTTCGACCCGTCACGGTCCGCAGGGGGGAGCAGCGGAGGCGCCGCCGTGTCGTTGGCGCTGCGCATGCTCCCCTTGGCGGATGGCTCCGATTACGGCGGCAGCCTGCGCAACCCGGCCGGCTGGAACAATGTGTTTGGCTTTCGCACCAGCACCGGGCTGATTCCCACCGACTCGCACGATGTGTGGATTCCCACCATGGGTGTGCTGGGTCCGATGGCGCGAACGGTGACGGACCTCAGCATGCTGCTGTCGGTTCAGGCGGGCTACGACCCGCGTGCGCCGTTGTCACTCGAAGATGATGGCGGCGCATTCCGGCGGCCCCTGCAAAAGGACATGAAGGGCAAGCGTGTAGCCTGGGGCGGCGATTTCGGCGGCTTCACGCCCTGTGAGCCTGGAGTGCTGGAGACGTGCGCCGCGGCCCTCAAGAACCTCGAATCCCTCGGCTGCAGCGTCGAGGAGGCGTACCCGGATTTCGATCTGGAGGCGGTCTGGCAGGCGCAGATCAAGTTGCGCGGCTGGTCCCAGGGCGCACCCCTGCTGCCGCTCTACCGCGATGAATCCAAACGCGCACTGCTGAAGCCCGAAGCCATCTACGAGATCGAGACGGGACTCAGGCTTTCCGCGGCGGACATCTACGCCGCCTCGGTCGTGCGAAGTGACTGGTACCAGGCCGTACGTCGTTTCTTCGGACGCTACGACTATTTCATCGTGCCGACGGCGCAGCTCTTCCCGTTCGACATCGCGATGCACTGGCCCCGTGAGATCGCCGGCCACGGGATGCAGACGTACCACGAGTGGATGAAGGTCGCATTCCTGATCACGATGTCGGGTTGCCCATCGCTTGCGGCGCCGGCCGGATTCAGCGCACAGGGATTGCCCATGGGCATCCAGATCGTGGCTGCGAACCACCGTGAAATGGAGTGTCTGCAGCTCGCCTACGCCTACGAGGGTGCAACCGGCTGGACGAACTCGCGCCTGCCACCGCTGTTACGGCGCGCCTGAATTCAGTGGGTCCTCAGGGCACGCGCGCGAAAGCCCGTACCGGAAAGGTCCCCATGCCTCTGACCTTCGGCGGTACCGCGCTGAACTGGAAGGCGCCCGGCGGAATCAGTTCCAGCCCACGCAGATGTTCGACGATCAGGATCCCCTGACGCAGCAACACGCTGTGTACCGGGCGGTCGTTCCTCGCCCGAGTGTCGTCGATGTTGTGCGAATCGATGCCGACCAGCAATGCGCCGGCGTCGCGCAGGTATTCGGCGGCACGGCGCGTCAGAAACGGATGACTGCTGTAGTAGCGCTCGGTGGACCAGTGCGCGCTCCAGCCTGTGTGCACCAGCACCGCCTTGCCGCTGACCGCAGCCTGCTCGAAATCGGCCGCATCGACCTCGAGCCGCTCTCGATGGTCCACGCTGACCAGGACGGCCGGCAGATCGGCCAATCGCGCGACATCCACCCCTTCCAGATCCTGGCCGTCGGCATAGCGATGCGACGGGCAGTCGATGTAGGTGCCGGTGTTGGCAACCATGTCGATGCGTCCGATCTGGAACTCGGCGCCGCCCGTGTAGTTGGCTCGGGATGCTTCCCGACTCAGGTAGTCGCAGACCAGCGGTGCCGGCAACCCCTTGTAGGTGATCAGCCCGTGATGGATGGTGTGACTGAGATCGATGAGCCGCGCCATGCTCAGGCTCCCTGGTTGGCACCGGGACGACGCTGTCGCATCAGCGTGTAGGATCCGATCATCAGCCAGACGACGTTCAGCGCCGCGGAAGGGTATGCGCCGTTCCAGCCGCTGTTGATGATGAAGCCGGCGGCACCCACGATGTTCATGAGCTGGTAGAGCGTGGAGCGCGGCTGGAGCTTGCCTGCCGAGATGAGCGCGTATGCGCCCAGGATCAACGCCGCACCGACCCAGCCCGCAATCGCAATAGTCGCTTTCACCGTGTGGTCCCCTCACCCGCCGCATGTGTTGACAGGCCGGGCCACATCTTAATTCGGGCGACGGTCAGCGCGCGAACAGTTGTCCGAAGTCCCGGAAGGCCTTGAACTCCAGCGCATTTCCGGACGGGTCGAGCAGGAACAGCGTGGCCTGCTCGCCCGCCTGTCCCCGGAAGCGGATGTAGGGTTCGATGACGAAGCGAACACCACGTTCCTTGAGCCGCGCGGCAAGCGTCTCCCATTGCGGCATCTCCAGCACAACACCGAAATGCGGCACCGGCACGCCCTGGCCATCCACCGGGTTGTGGTGGGAGCCGATGCAACCCTCCGGACCCAGCTCCTCGTTCAGATGGCAGACGAACTGGTGGCCGAACAGGTTGAAATCCACCCAGGTCCTGGCGCTGCGCCCTTCCGGACAGCCGAGCAGCTCGCCGTAGAACTGGCGGGCCTCGGCGATATCCCGGACCTGAACGGCGACATGGAAGGGGGTGAGCATGGCGGCAGACCTGGTATTGCAGGAGAGCGGCCGGAGGAGCCGCTTGCGCGCCACTATGGCGCGCCCCTGGGAGGAAATTCAATCGTGGGCGCGACGCCCCCGCAGACCCACCAGCTCGGCGAGGCTGACCGTCTCGTTGCGCACCAGCGGACGCGCCCACCAGGACACGCTGAATATGTAGCCGAGGGTGACGAACACCGTGAGCATCGCGACACGCAGCCCGAAGTGATCGCCGAGTATGCCGACCAGCAGCGGAACCACTGCCCCGCCGAGGATTCCCGTGCAGAGGATTCCCGAGAACGCGCCGTGATGTTCGCTCGATGAATTCAGCGCCAGCGAGAACACGATCGAGAACATCACCGAGAGGAAGAAGCCGGTGGCGGGAAAGGCCGCGAGCGACACTTGCGGCGGCCCGTACAGCGCCAGCCCGGTGCAGACCAGGGCGAGCACCGTGAAGGCGCCGAGCACGATCCGGGAATCCAGCAGCTTCAGCAGCACCAGCCCCAGCAGGCAGCCGATCGACATCAGCCCCCAGAACAGACCCACCGCGTGCGCGCCCTCCTGCGTGGGCGAGTAGTGGTGATAGGTGCTCAGGAACTGCGACATCCAGTTCGCAAGGCTCTGCTCCGTGCCGACATAGGCGATGATCCCAAGGAAGAACAGCCGCACGCGCGGTTCGCGGATCAGGAGTTTGTAGACGTGGAACCCGCCGGATCGCTCGCTGTCGGCCAGCTCCACGCGCGGCAGGCTCAGCCAGCGGGTCGTGAGGATCAGCAGCACGAATACCGCGACGAATGCCCAGTAGAATTCCACCCAGATCAACGGCTGCTGCGCGGCGGTGGGCTGGCGCATCAGCGCCTCGAAGATCAGCGGACTCACGTAGGAAGCGAAGCCGAAGACGAGCTGGCCCATCACGGAGAAGAAAGCAAAATGCGCTTCTCCGCCGGTCGTGCGCATCAGCGGATTGATCACCACCTGCAGCATGGCCATCCCCAGGCCGATCACGAACAGCCCGGTGATGACGAGCGCGTAGGTGGGGTGAAACGAAATCGCCGCGCAGCCGGCAAGATTCAGCGAGAAAGCCGTCAGCAGCGTGGTGCGCGGACCGCGCGCCTCGACCAGCGCGCCGGCCGGGATGGATATCAGTCCATAGGCGAGGAAGAACGAGAACGGCAGGAAGCCCGCGAGCCCCAGGCTCAGATGGAAGTCGCCGATGAGGATGGGCATCAGCGGGCCGATCAGGTTCGTGACGAAGGAGATCACGAACCAGACCACCATGATGTACAGGATTATCAGACCGGAACGCCTCATCTCGCCTCCATCGCCACGCCGGGTGCGCGCGACGTGCGGACGCCGACATCCGCAGCACCGATGGATCGGTACCGGTCGCCCCCAATCGACCGACTATAGGAGCCGCGCGCGCGGACTGTCAATGAATACATCTAATGGCTGTAAGTATTCTAGAGTCGGCCCGCGCCGGTCGTGGTCCGCTGTCCCAGCAGGCCCGCCACACCCGCTTCGGCGCGCCGATCGCGCTGCAGAACCTCGAATCGAGGCGCCAGGAGGTCGTAGATCGGCAGCACCGCCGCTCCCAGGATGGAGCTGTCCTCCTGCCGCTGCGACAACAGGATGCGTTCGGCCGGCGGAGCGACGCCGCCCCGCACCGAGTGATGCAGCGGCTGCGCAAGCTCCACGAGCCTCTCGACCAGCAGCTTGGGTGCCGAACCGCCGATCACGATGGCACGTGGATCCAGCATGTTCTCCAGCAGGCACACCGCATCCCGCAACCGGTCCGCGGCCTCCCGGCACCAGGCCTTGAGCGCGGGATCGCTGTTGCGTTCGAGTTCCGCAACGATGCGCGTGTCGCGCTCGCGCGAGTCCGCGACCCCCAGGGCTTCGGCGAGTGAGTGCAGCGACAGGTAGCGTTCCAGGCAGCCGGTGTTGCCGCAGTAGCAGGCCTTGCCGCCGGGCACCACGGGAATATGTCCGATCTCGGTCGCGTTGCCGCTGGCGCCGCGATAGGCCGAGCGGTTGACCACCAGAGTCCCGCCCAGACCCACGCCGAAGTGCATATAGAAGAAATTGTCGAGCGATCTGGCGACGCCGAACAGGGTCTCGCCGAGCGCAGCGGCCACACTGTCGACGCTGTAGAACACCTGCAGATGGGTTGCGTCCCGCAACTCATCGAGCACACCGAGGTCAGTCCAGCCTTCCAGGGTCGTTGGTCCGATGAAACTGATGTCGGTTTTGCTGAGCGGACCCGGCAGCGCGACGCCCACACCCCACACCCGTGCGGAGGCGCCGGGCACTCGGCGCAGTTCACGGATCAACCCCACCATGGCTTTCAACACCTGGTGCGGATCGTGGGTGTCCACCTCGATCTCGCGCCGCCCCAGGATGTCCCCCACGAGATTCACCAGAGCGGCGGCGGCACGCCCGGGCTCGAGGCTGATGCCGATGGAGTTGCCCGCCCGCGGATTGAGCTCGAATGCAATCGGCGGCTGGCCACGCGACTTCGGACCGCTCAGACGCCTGGAGACGATCAGCCCGATGGCCTCCAGATCATTGGTGATGTTGGCGACGGTCTGCGGACTCAGCGAGACGAGATCGACGATCTCGCGCCGTGACACCGTGCCCTGGCGCCGGATGACATCGAGGACGATGCGCCTGTTGTAGGGCGCGCTGGATTGCTGGGTGGTGCCGCGAGTGACCATGGGCGTCACCCTAAATATACACACCCACTGGAATTAATGCTTCCGTGCTGCGGGCGTGACCTGCGTGGCGGGCGCGGCAGTCGCGGCCGACCCTTTCGGCGGCGCCGCAGTCTTCGCGGGCGTGGCCGCCTTGGCTGCGGTCTCCTGCGCCACCAGCCAGCGGGTGACGGCAATCATGCGCTCGAGATTGCCGGCCGAGACTCCCGTGATGCGGTACTTGCCGTTCACGATGATCGTCGGGGTGCTGTCCACGTGATAGGCCAGGATCAGACTCTCCGCGGCGCGAATCCTGGAGTCCGTGGAGAAGCCATGCGTCGCCTCCTGGAGGAACGCGGCCGCCGATACGCCGCCAACGCGAGCGTAGAAACGAGCCGCGTCCTCGATCGTGGGCAGCCTGCTCTTGATCCCTTTGGTCGCCGGGTCGAGGATCGCCAGCTCGCCGCCGTTCCACACGGAATCAAACACCGCGTCATGGGTCTTGTCGAAGATTCCGAGCACCTGCGCGGCGATGGCGGCCCGCTGGAACATCGGCCAGTCCTCGGCGGGATTGAAGGACGCGGGCACGTAGACCAGCTGCACGTTCGGCGGCAGTGTGCGCCGGTACTCCTTCATGAAGGGATTGAGCTGCGAACAGAACGGACAACCGTAGGAGAACACCTCCAGCACCTCGATCTTGCCGGGGTCCACGTTGGTGCGTTGGGCCGGGACCACCGGGTAGTAGTCCTTGTTCTCGATGAAACCCTGCGCCTGCGCACTTCCGGCGGCACCCGCCAGCAGCAGGAGCGTCGTGATCATGAACTGCCGCATCGTCGCCTCTCGCCATTGCCCCGGATACGGGGCGTTTCAACGTCGGATCGTGCGGATTTGAGGCCCGATTGTCCAATCCACCCGGCCGGCGGGATCAGGCCAACCCGCCCTGCCGTCACGAACCTGCGAACGTGCGTTACACTCGGACCAACGGGAGCGATCAGACCCCCGGGCGCGCGCCACGCCCCCCATGCTCGCAGTGAAGCCGATTCCATTTCGTCACATTGAATCTCATCGCGTGCGCGGGCCGTGGCGGCGGACCCTGATTCTCACGATCACGGCGCTGCTGCCGATTGCCGCGGCGCACGCGGATGTCTCCCGGCCCGAGCCCGCGTTGCAGCCGCCGGACATTCTTTTTGCCGACCTGTTCACCGCGGTGCAAGGCGCCCAACTCTTTCCGGACGGCAAAACCTTCGTCGACGCGATCCCCGATGCCGCGCCAGCCACGATCCTCGCCGATTACCACGAGCGGCAACCGCGCACCCCCGAGGCACTGGAGCGCTTCGTCACCTCCCACTTCGTCCTTCCCGGCGAATCGGCATCCGTCGCCCTTCCGCCGGGTCATCAGCAGATCGTCGCCCACATCGATGGGTTGTGGAATCTGCTGACGCGCGCGACCCCGGCCGCACCCCCTTACTCCTCGTTGCTGTCCCTGCCGCGGCCCTATGTTGTCCCGGGAGGCCGGTTCCGCGAGCTGTACTACTGGGATTCCTACTTCACGATGCTGGGACTCGTCGAGAGCGGCCGGCGCGACCTGGTCGAAGACATGACGGGTGACTTCGCTTTCCTCATCGACACGTATGGGCACGTGCCCAATGGGACGCGGACCTATTACCTCAGCCGCTCCCAGCCACCGTTCTTCTACGCCATGGTGGGTCTGCTGGCGGGCGAACCGGGGGCACCCGACGCCGCGCCAGCCCTGCGATTTCTGCCGCAGATGCTGCGTGAGCACGCGTTCTGGATGAAAGGCGCGGCGGGTCTGCCTCGCGGGACCAGTCGCGACCGCGTGGTCGTCCTGGCGAACGGAGCCGTCCTGAATCGCTACTGGGACGATGCCGATACCCCCCGTGCCGAGTCATACCGACAGGACGTTGAGTTGGCCCGCACGAGTGGACGTGAACCCCGGCAACTGTACCGGGACATCCGCGCCGCCGCGGAGAGCGGCTGGGACTTCAGCTCGCGTTGGTTCGAGGATGGGCACACCCTCGCGACCATTGACACGACCGAGATCATTCCGGTCGACCTCAACAGCCTGTTGTATGGCCTCGAGAAGACCATCGAGGCCGCCTGCCAGCGCAAGGGAGACCGGCGATGCGCGGCCTCGTTCGCACGAGAGGCTCGCTCCCGGCGCACAGCGATGGACCGGTATCTGTGGGATCCGGCCTCCGGCACCTATCTGGACTACCGGTGGACCCGCGCCAGTCGCATCGCGCGGCTCTCTGCAGCGACCGTCTATCCGCTGTTCGCCTCAGCCGCTTCGGCCAGCCAGGCCGAGTCCGTCGCCAAGGCGATCGCAGGCAGCCTGCTGCAGGCTGGCGGAATCGTGACCACGCCGCTGAACACAGGCCAGCAGTGGGACGCCCCGAATGGCTGGGCGCCGCTGCAGTGGCTTACCGTGGCCGGTCTGCGCAACTACGGGCAGCAGGGACTGGCACGAGCCATCGCGTGCCGCTGGATGGTGGCGGTGAACATTCTCTACGGGCAGCAGGCCAAGCTGGTGGAGAAGTACGACGTCATGACGGTGGGCCGCAATGGCGGCGGCGGCGAATACCCGTCGCAGGATGGATTCGGCTGGACCAACGGCGTCTACCGCAAGCTGGCGACTTTATTTCCGCAGGACGCGCAGCACACGCAATCCCGGGACTGTCCGCAGCCGTAGGTCCCTGGAGCGATTTTGCCAGCTGCCACAGCGTGATAGTCTGCGCGCCGCGCCACTCCCGGCGCGTGCTTGGCCCGGTCGCGCATGTTCCTTCCAACCCGTCAGCCAGGTCCGCGCGTTGGGCGCGCGAGCTCTGTGCGTTACCGCAGCCTTGCGCTGCTCGTTTCACTTCTTGCCATCGCCCCGCTGCAGGCCGGTGTCACGCGCGTCGAAATCCAGTCGCGCTCCGATGTGCTCCAGGGTCAGACCTTTGGCGATACGGGCGGCTATGAGCGGCTGACGGGGAAGGTGTATTACGCCTTGCGCGTGGACAATCCGCGCAATGACCGGATCGTCGATCTGGGCAAGGCTGTCAACCGGCACGATGGCCTGGTGGAATTCTCCGCGGACTTCATCGCCTTGCGACCGAAGGATCCGGCGCGGGGCAACGGCGCGCTGCTGCTCGAGAATCCCAACCGGGGTCATTCGCGTATCGTGGCTCTCATGGATGGCGGCGACTGGGACGTGTCCCGGGACGCGGGCGATGCATGGCTGCTTCGCAGCGGCTATACGTTTGTCAGTCTTGGATGGCAGTGGGACGCCGCGGATGCGGATGCACTCAAGCTGTACGCGCCGATTGCCCGTGACGGCGCAAAGAAGATCTCCGGACTCCTGCGCGGCGACTTCATGCTCTGGCATGCGGCGCAGGACGTCCCTCTCGGCCATCTCATCGACGGCATCATAGGTGGCACTGAGTATCCGGTTGCCGAACCCAAGGATGCGCGCAATGTTCTGACGGTACGCAAATCGCGCGAAGCACCGCGCACGGTCATTCCACGCTCACAGTGGAAGTTCGCACACCTTGTGGCGGGAAAGCTGGTTCCGAGCGACCGTCATCTGCACCTCGAAGGCGGATTCCAGCCCGGCAAGATCTACGAGTATGTGTACGTAGTCACCGATCCGGTGATAGCGGGACTCGGATTCGCCGCCGTACGCGACTTCGCCTCCTACGTGAAGCACGGTACCGATGCGACGATCCGGGCCAACCGCGTATATGGCGAAGGCATCTCCCAGAACGGCCGCTTTCTGCGCGACTTCCTCTATGAGGGATTCAACGCGGACGAGGACGGACGCATGGCGCTCGACGCAGTATTGTCGCATGTCGCCGGCGCGGGTCGCGGCAGCTTCAACTATCGGTTTGCGCAGCCCTCGCGCGACGCCCAGCCTACCTCGGCTGTGTTCTTTCCGACCGACATCTTTCCCTTCACGGACCTGCCGGAGACCGGCACGGAGGGTGACGGCAGGGCGGGCCTGCTGGATCGCGCTGTCGCGGATCATGTGGTGCCGAAGATCTTCTTTTCCAACACGTCCTATGAATACTGGGGCCGTGCCGCAGCGCTGATCCATGTGGACCGCGAAGGCCGGCACGATGTGCCGCAATCTCCGCAGGTACGCATCTATCACCTGACGGGACTGCAGCACTACTCCGGCCCCAGACCGCCACGTCGCGGGAGCGATGACCTGTTGGGGCAGCAACCCCAATCGCCACTCCCGGTACGCTACTTCTGGCGGGCCATGCTGCAAAACATCGACGCATGGGCGCGCAACGCCACCCCGCCACCCCCCAGCAGTCATCCGCGCCTGGACGACGGAACGCTCGTGCCGCTCGCTTCCTGGTCATTTCCCGCCATCCCGGGAGCGAACCGGCCACACGAAGCCTCAACGGCCTATCCTCTCGACTTCGGACCCGACTGGCGGGATGGCATCCTGAGCGTGCAGCCACCGAAGGTGGGCCACGCCTACCCCGAGTTGGTACCTCAGGTCGACGCGGACGGAAATGAGCGCGATGGCGTACGCCTGCCCGAGCTGGCCGTCCCCCTGGCAACCTACACCGGCTGGAACCTCCGCGATCCCTCCATCGGCGCACCCGGCGAACGCGTGGCGTTCGAGGGTTCCTGGTTTCCTTTCGCACACACCGCCGCCGAACGGTCCCGCTCAGGCGACCCGCGACCCTCCATCGAGGAACGCTACCCGAGCCGCGAAGCCTATCTGGAGCGCTACACGCGGGCACTCGATGACCTGATCCGCCAGCGCTGGATCCTGGCCGAAGACCGGACGGCCCTGTTGGAGATCGCCGCACGCGACTGGGCGGAGGCGACGCGGTAGTCGCGAACAAGCCACATACGCCGGGAAGATTTCCCGGCTCCTGACACCGGATCGGAACAGCCGGCAGTCCGCGAGCCCCGCGGACTCAAGATCGGGACGTTTTCCTATTGGCGCTCCGCGAGCGGTATGGAACACTCGGACTCCGCCCCCGATCCTCCGACCCCTTTCCCACTCTCCGCCGCAAGTCCCTCTACACCTTGAGGTTTCTTGAGGGCGCTGCCGTGGACGTGATCAGCCGCCGCCGCGGGCCGGAACCAGAACAGCACGCACAGCGGCAACTTGTGGATGGGGAATAAATCATGAAGAAGGCATTGATGCTCGCACTATGCGTTGCAGCCGGCAGCGCGGATCTCGCGATTGCCGCGCAACCCGATGACGCTGACAAGGACGCGACGGCGCCAGCCAACCCCGCGACCGCGCAGGAACTGCCCCGGGTAGTCATCATCGCCACGGCGCCCCTGCCCGGAATCGGACTGCCGCCGGAGCAGGTGGCGGGCAATGTCCAGACCGCCGGCAGCGACGATCTGAAGCGTCAGCAGTCACTCAGTCTCTCGGAGTACCTCAACAGCAACTTCACCGGCGTCACGGCCAGCGAAAGCTCCGACAACCCTTTCCAGACGGATATCAACTACCACGGGTTCACGGCTTCGCCACTGCTCGGCACGCCCGAAGGACTCTCCATCTTCGTCGATGGCGTGCGGGTCAACGAGGCCTTCGGCGATACCGTCAACTGGGACCTGATTCCGGAATCGGCCATTTCCAACATCTCGCTGATCTCGGGCTCCAACCCCGTGTTCGGACTGAACACGCTGGGTGGCGCGCTCGCGGTGCAGACCAAGAGCGGTCACGATTTTCCCGGCACCGAGGTGGAGGCCTATGGGGGCTCCTTTGGCCGGCGCGCCTTCGAGGCCGCGACCGGCGGATCCTCGGGGCCGTTCGACTACTTCCTCACCGGCAACTACTTCGACGAAGACGGCTGGCGCAACCTCTCGCCGTCGAAAGTGAAGCAGATCTTCGGCAAGGTGGGCTGGGAGAACGAGGTGACCGACCTCGATCTGAGCTACACGTGGGCCGACACGGCCCTCACCGGCAACGGCACGACGCCGCAGACCATGCTGGCGCTGAACCGGGAGGCCATCTTCACCGCACCGGACTTCACCAACAACAAGCTGAACTTCGTCAATGCCACGGCCAGCCACTTCCTGCGCCCCGATCTGCTGCTGTCGGGAAATGTCTACTACCGCCACCTCACGACGCTCACCAACAACGGTGATCTGAACGACGATAATTACCTGTCGGAGGATTACGAGGGTCCGGACGTGGACTGCGGCAACTTCACGAGCCTGTCCGACGTGGCCTATTGCGCGAACGGCATCAATCGTGCTTCGACCACCACTCAGCGCACCTTCGGCCTCGGAGCGCAGATCACTTCGACTCACGATCTCGGTCCCGCCAAAAATCAGGCCGTGCTGGGCGCGAGCTACGATCGCTCCACGGTGGACTACGTGCAGGCGTTCCAGTACGCGACCGTGACGTCGACGCGCCAGACGCTGCCGATCGACAGCCCGTTCAATCCGCTGGAGACGGTCAACTCGGTGGGCGGTACCAGTAAAGTGTACGGCGTGTACTTCACCGACACGCTGTCTCCGACCCCCTTGGTGCACATCACTGCGTCACTGCGTTACAACCGGATCGAGGAGACTCTCGACGGCTACAGCGTGGATACCGACGTGGGTGACTTCGGCGACGGATTCAATGAGGCCGAACCGCTGTTCGGAGACCATACCTACTCGCGCGTGAACCCCGCTCTCGGCGTGACGTTCACCCCATCGAAGGCGTTGACACTCTACGCCAACTACAACGAAGGCAGTCGCGCACCGACCGTGATCGAGCTGGGGTGTTCGGACCCGGAACAGCCCTGCGGTCTGCCCAACGACTTCGCCAGCGACCCGGACCTCAAGCAGGTGGTCTCACGTACGGTGGAAGCCGGCGCACGCGGCTCATTGCCGGACAACCTGCTCAACTGGAGCTTCGACGTATTCCGCACGGAAAACAGCAATGACATCCAGTTCGTCGCCACGACCACCAGCGAGGGCTACTTCGCGAATGTCGGCACGACGCGCCGCCAGGGCCTCGATCTCGGACTGGGTGGCCGGCTTCAGAAACTGACCTGGCATCTCGCTTACAGCTTCGTGGATGCCACGTATCGCTCGAGCTTTGAGGTCAACGCTGAGTCCAACAGCACCGCCGATGACGATGGCAACATCACGGTCAACCCGGGCAACCGGATCCCGCTCATACCACGACACACCGGCCGGTTGCGCCTGGACTATGCACTGGCCGAAAAGTGGGATGTCGGGGCCAGCCTGCTCGTGTCTTCCGGCGTTTTCCTGCACGGTGATGAGAACAACGCCAACGTGGCGGACGGCACCGACATCATCGGTTCAGGTCACATCGGCGGCTATGGCGTTGTGAATCTCGACAGCACGTACCACGTGTCAAAAGCGTTCGATGTCTTCGTCAAGGTGGCGAACCTGTTCGACAACCACTACGCCACTGCCGGGTTCCTCACCAGCAACGGCTTCAACCCGGACGGCACGTTCCGACCCGATCCGGACACCTGGACCAACGAGAATGCGGTCTCGCCGGCCCAACCCCTGGCCATCTGGGCCGGTGTGCGCCTGCATTTCGACTGATGAGCCGCGACCCTGCCTGGAAGGCGTGTTGAGGCCCGCCAGTCCGGCCTGAGGTGCCTCAGGCCGGGCGACGCGCCAGCGACAGCCAGATACCGCCGCAAATCAGCGTGAGGCCGGACGCTCGCCCCAGGAAGCGGGCGCGCGCCGGCCGCATGAACCAGGCGCGTCCCAGCCCGGAGGCGATGGCCCAGCAGGAGTCACTCAGAGTTCCCATCAGCACCGAGACTACGCACATCACCACCAGCTGACGCATAGCGGGCAGACTCGGGTCCACGAACTGCGGCAGGAACGCGCTGAAGAACGCAATGCCCTTGGGATTGGAGACTGCGACCAGGAACCCCCGCCGGAAATAGACGTGATCACCAATGGGCGCCGCGCTGGTTTGACCCGCGCTGCGCCAGGCCCGGATGCCGAGCCAGATGAGATAAAGAGCGCCAACCCACCGCAGCAGCTCGAACAGGTAGACGGCGTGACTGAGTACCCAGCTCAATCCGAGGGCGACTGCGAAAACCAGCACCGCATTGCCCAAGGTAGTGCCCGTCACCGTTACCAGAGCGGCGCGCACGCCCTTCGTCGCGCCGGTCGAAATCAGCAGCGTCACGATGGGACCGGGGACCACGAGCAGCACCATGGTCATGGCCACGAAGCCGGCAAACAACTGCCAGTTCATCCGTTATTCCTTCGGCAGGTAAAGCTCGCGTACTAAACGCATCGACCCAAGGGGCGGTCAAGCCATTTCTCCACGCAGCCGTGTTCCGCCTCCCTTGCCAGCCCGCCGTCAGCGAGATACTTTACCTTGCAAAGTCCTTGCGTGTACGCAAACAATCAGACGAAGGGCCCGGCACGATGATGATCCTGACGAAGCGAACGAGAGGACTCTGGGCGTGCGCCACGTTGTGGGCCGGTGCAACGCTGTGCGCGCTGACAGGCAGCAACGCTCATGCGGGCATCGACCATGAGCTCCCGCTGGATGAATCCGGAATCTGGGCCCGCCGCTATCAGACCGGGCTCGAGTACGGTGTCATCGCTGTGGAGATCGGGGGTGCACTCTGGCTCGGGAACGACAACGAGCTCGGTCACACGCTCTGGCAGACTGTGGATGCCTCCACCGTGTCGGCCGTGGCCGCCCTCGCTCTCAAGCGCGCATTCAGCCGCGCCCGGCCCGAGCAGGGCAACAATCCGAGCGCCTGGTTCAAGGGAAGCTGCTGCGAAAGCTTTCCCAGCGGTGAAGTCACGCTGCAGGCCAGCTTCGTCACGCCCCTCATAGTGGATTATGCGTCACGCAATCCATGGGTCTGGTCGCTCGAGCTGCTGCCTTTGTATGACTCCGTGGCACGCCTGAAGAGTCAGGCGCATTGGCAGACGGACGTACTGGCGGGCTGGGTGCTCGGATCCGCGGCGGGATACTGGGCCGGAAAACGGGAGATCCCGCTGAGCGTGGAAGTGCTGCCGCGCGGGCTGTCGATCGGGTTCTACAAGCGATTCTGATGCAGCCTCGCCGCTGCCCCGGCCGGGTTCCGGCGGTAGCGCGCAGGCGAAGCCCCGGATAGATTGCGCACACCATCATGCTGGCCCTCGCTGCGCTCGTCATCTGGCTCTACCTGTTCTTCGCGCACGGGCGGTTCTGGCTGTCCGGGCCCGAGTTGCCGAAGTCGTCCCCGCAGCAGACCCAGATCATCTCCGGTGCGTGGCCGGCGGTTGACATCATCATTCCGGCGCGCGACGAGGCGGAAACCATCGCCACGGTGATCGCCTCACTCGTCGCACAGGATTATCCCGGCGTTTTCCGCCTCACGCTGGTCGACGACAACTCGTCGGACCGAACCGCAGCGGCAGCCGCCTCAGCGTGCAGCGCGTCTCACCTGCGGATCATCGAGGGTGAGCCCAGACCCGAAGGATGGTCCGGCAAGCTCTGGGCTCTGAGTCAGGGAGTCGCCGCCACCAGTGCGCCGGTGATCCTGTTCACGGACGCCGACATCGTTCACGAGCCTGCCCATCTGTCCGTGCTGGTGGCGCACCTGCAGGCCGCGCAGCTGGAGATGGCCAGCGAGATGGTGCGCCTGAACTGCAGCACTTTCGCGGAACGCGCGCTCGTTCCCGCATTCGTCTATTTCTTCCAGATGCTCTATCCGTTCGCGCGCGTGAACGATCCGCGCTCGCGCGTCGCAGCGGCGGCGGGTGGCACGGTGTTGATCCGGCGCGAGGCGCTGGAACGTATCGGCGGCATCGAGGCCATCCGGAGCGCGCTGATCGACGATGTCACCCTGGCGCAGGCCGTGAAGACCATCGGCCCCATCTATCTGGGCCACACCCGCCTGGCGAGTTCGATCCGCCCCTACCCCGGATTCACGGCCATCTGGCAGATGATCGCGCGCACGGCGTTCACGCAGCTCCGCCACTCCAGCGTCCTGCTGCTGCTGACACTGGCGGCGCTGGCGCTACTCTGGCTGGTTCCGCTCTGGTCCAGCGTGAGTGCGCATGGCGGGCCGCGCATTGCCGGTCTTGCGGTCTCGGGCCTGGCCGCCCTGAGCTACATTCCCACCCTGATGCGCTATCGGCGCAGTCCTCTGTGGGTTCTTGCCCTGCCCTTCATTGCCCTGTTCTACATGGCCGCGACGCTGGGCTCGGCCTGCAATCACTGGTTCGGCGGCGGCGCCAGCTGGAAGAACCGGTCCTACGGCCAACAGCGGGAATAAAATACCGCTGCCATCCGTCCTGTCTCCCGAGAACCCCACGGGAGACTTCCATGTCCGATGATCCAATGCGGCTGTCGCGCCGCAAAGCACTGAAATGCATGGCCTTCGGCAGCGCCGGCACGCTGTTCGCGCTCAGCGGCGGTGTGTTCACGCCGGTCGATCTCGCGGAGGCCGCGACGGATCGCGGTGCCGCAGCGCGCCTCGGCCGGCCCCTGTTCGTGCAGATCAGCGACACGCATATCGGTTTTCACAAGGACGCGAATCCGGACGTCAACGGCACGCTCGGGAAGACCATCGATCTCATCAACGCGATGCCTGCATCTCCCGATCTCATCCTGCACACCGGCGACATCACACACCTCTCGAAGCCGGAAGAGTTTGATGTCGCTCAATCGATGCTTGCCCGGCTCAAGACCACGGAGTTGCATACGACACCGGGTGAGCACGACACGGCTGATGCGACCATGACGGAGTACTTCAATCGCTTCGGAAAAGCCTCGGCCAACAAAGGCTATTACAGCTTCGACCATGCGGGTGTGCACTTCGTGAGTCTCATCAATGTGCTGCACGCGGGCGACGGAGGTGCGGGTTCGCTTGGCGATGAGCAGCTCGCGTGGGTCGCGGCGGACCTCAAGGCGCGCTCCGCCAGCACCCCTGTCGTGGTCTTCGCACATATGCCGCTCTGGAATGTGTACGCGCCATGGGGCTGGGGAACCACCGACGCCGAACAATTGATGCCGAACCTGAAACGATTCGGGTCGGTGACCGTTCTCAACGGTCACATCCACCAGATCGTGCAGAAGGTCGAGGGGAACGTGACGTTCCATACGGCACGTTCGACGGCCTACCCGCAGCCCGCGCCGGGTGAGGGTCTCGGACCCGGACCGCTCAAGGTGCCCGCGGAGGAACTCGCCTCGAGACTCGGTGTCACGCGCGTGGATCTTCGGGCTCACCCGCGCTCGCTGGCACTCGATGATGTTGTGCTCGGATGAGCAGCACGGTGCACTTCGGTAGCGGGCCGCAAGTCATGTGTGAAACTGCAGGCACCGATCCAGGTGCTCGCGCCAGGCGCGTGCGCCTTCGGAATGTGGCGGCGATTGCGGGTCTGCTCGCAATCGCCGCCGCTCCACTCACTCGCGCAGATACCCCGCCTGCAGCGCCGTCCGCAGCGGCGGTTGCCCGCACGGATACAGCGCCTGCAACGCCGCCCGGCGACCCGAAACACGGCCAGGTCGTTTACCAGGTTTGTGCGAGCTGCCACTCGATCGACGAGGACGACGTCGGACCCCGTCATCGCGGCGTCGTCGGGAGAGTAGCTGGGACCGTAGCAGGGTATCCGTACTCTCCCGCACTCAAGGCCGCTGGCTTGACCTGGGATGCCCAGACACTCGATCGGTGGCTGACGAATCCACAACGGCTCGTACCCGGTTCGAAGATGTTCTTCCTGCTGTCGAACCCGCAGGACCGCGCCGACGTGATCGCCTACCTCTCGCAGCTCAAGTGACGCGACGAAAGGGGCGGCCACATGGCGCCCGAGCGACCTGACGCCCGAGCCACCTGAGGCCCGGCCACTGGCGCCGGGCCCGCATGGTCATGCCGGCGCGCCGGGCTACTTGGGGTACTTGGTGAAGATCGCGGCTACCGCGGCCTTGATCTTCTGGTCAGCCTTGTCGCCGGTGGCTCCGGAGAGGCTCTGGTTCACCGAAGCGTGCCACAGGGGCTGCCGTGTCTTGGCGTCGTACAGATCGACGGCGATGATTCCCTCACGATAGACGTAGGGATAATCCCAGCCCCACCCCGGACCCCAACCGGGTCCCCAGCCCCAGCCGCCGCCCCAACCCCAGACACCATAGGGATAACCGCCGTCCACGACGTTCCGCATGCCGATACCGTAGCCCACCAGGCAATCGGCGCCGGAGGTTGTGGGCTGAACTCCCGCCGCGCCCAGGTTGGCCTGGATGGCGGCCCGCAGGCGGCTTTCGTTCACCGGATTGGCGACGGTGCTGCGCAGCGAATCCGAGCTGCCGCGGAAGGACCCTGCCCACTCGAAAGTATGGCATTGCACCGTCCCGATCATCGGTTTGTTCACATCGGAGGTAACGCGAAGGGACGTGCACCCCACCATCAGTGCCAGAACGGAAATCCCTGTGACGTACTTGACCATGGCGTGACCTCGGAATGCGGAAGGGGTGCGCGGATTGCCCCACCGTAAGGGTGCGAACGCGCAGCCATGAAGACGGTTTACACGATTTGCGGGAACACCGGGTATCGCGAACCTCCCGTATTGAAGGGCAGGCCTGCGATGGGGCCGGGAGTGCGGTCGCGCTAAGGTCCGGCCGCCGGCTCGGTTGAGGGAACGCTGTGGTAACCATAGGCCACCCGGTAATAGAAATGCCGGATCGGTGTTCCCCGCCGCGTCAGGGTACCCTCACCCACGGGATCCATCCGCTGGACAAATGGACTGACTATGGCGTCCGCCACATCCGTTGCTTCCCACCCGACCAGCAGAAGCGTTCGACCGTCCTGTTGAACAGCAGGAAACCACCGCTCGTACATCAGACCTCGCTGACCGAACAGATGACCGCTGGAGATCTCGCCGATGGCCTGCGCCTGATCCGGCGAATAGAACGTCAGCGACGCGGCAATCGCGTAACGATCCATTCCGACAATGAGGGGCCGCGACCCGGTCGTTTCCCGGACGCTCTGCGCGATCGCATCGACCTGACGGCTGAAGTCGCGCCAGCCCACCGGCGCCAGCTCGATGTGCTGGCTGTAACGCAGGCCCGGAATTCCCAGCACGAGATAGTGCAGTCCGCCCGCATACGACAACAGCAACAGCGCGACGGTGGGCGCCCAGGCGCCATGAAGCAGGGATCGCCAGCCGGAGACGGCTTTCTCACCGAATGACAGGATCGCGAAGGCCAGCGCGGGCACGGCCGCGAGCCACAGTCCCCCGGTCCAGTCGATCTTGACTTCGTGGCGAAGGCTGAAGAGCGTGAAGACCGTCAGCGGCACCAGTGTGGCCGCGCGGATGAAGCGCCAGCGTCGCGCCGTATCCCTGGCGGCATTGCCATTCGTATACGCCACCGGCTTCGACCCGCGCGCGTAAGGGGATGCGAGCAGTGTCAGCAGGCCAGTCGGCGTGAGCAGGATCAACACCGACAGGACCAGCCGGTGCAGCGAGAATCGCGGCCGCTCCGCCAGCCGGCGCGAGGTCTGGAACGCGAATGACGCCCATTCGTGCTGGGCATTCCAGATGATCACCGGCGAGAAGATCACCAGCGCCACGAGCAGTGCGGCATACGGCTCCCAGCGCCACAACCAGCGGCGCGAAGGCGCATCCAGGATGACGAACACGACCATCGCCGGCACCAGCAGGGAGATCGTGTATTTCGACACCAGCCCCAGGCCCAGGCAGACGCCGACGGCCCACCAGGAAGACGAACGCCCTGCGACGAGCGCACGCTCGAGGAAGTAGAGCGTCGCAGCCCACGCCGCCATGAGTGGCGCATCGGGCGTCATCAGCATCCCCGAGAGGAAGTAGAAGGGCAGCACCTGCATCAGGACCAGGGAGACGAGCGCACTGGCTTCGCCAAACAGATTGCGCGTCAGCCGGTAGATGAAGAAGGCTGACACCATTGAGCAGCACAGCGCGCCCAGCCGGACGCCGAATTCCGTATTGCCGCACAGCGCCGTGCCGAGGCGGATGAGCCAGGCCACCATGGGCGGATGATCCAGGTAACCGAGGTCCAGGTGCTGTCCGTAGCTCCAGTAATAGGTTTCCTCGGGCAGCAGTTCCACCTGCGCGAGATAGATCAGGCGCAGCGCGAACGCACACACGAGGATGCCGATCGCGATGACGCGCCAGCGCGTACCGGCGCCCACCTTCCACGCGGGCGAGGCAAGCACCAGTCCATAGCCGGGCAGTGTGATTCCCATCGTCACGGCCACCGCGATCAGTATCGCCAGCGGTGCCGGCCAGCCCCAGACCTGTGTGGCGAGCGCGAGGACACCCCCACGCAGAAACAGCGCAAACAGGCCGACGGCCAGCAACTGTCCATGCAGGGTCGCACCCAGGGTGCGGCCGCCGAGAGCCGCTTCGGAGCGAGCCTTGAAGAGGTAGTACACGAGCGTGGCGACACAGAAACTGACGATGTGCGCCGGGCCAGTCGCCAACCCCACTCCGGTGACCCCGAGAAACACGAGTACGTCCGCGAGGGGGCCCAGGGCGGCGCGCAGATCGAAGCGGCGCGGGCGGTCGGCATCCGACTGCCACTTCAGGAGTTCGCTGTCTGACGGGGTCAAGGGATTCGCGGGGTCGGTGACGGGTGAGGCCGGTGATGGTCGGGTCGGTGATGGGAAGGGCCTGCCTGGCCGCGGATCATGGACCGGCGGGGTGGCGCAGATCAACTATCCACTTGCCGGCGACTGCCGGCTGTCAATGCTGCGAGACACCGGCGCGAGCATGGCCTGGCGGTTCAGACCTGCAGTCCGATCGAACGCATCAACTCCAGGGCGTTGCTCTTGGTCACGACTCCCGGCCGCAGCCGATAGTCGAAGCTCATGAGTCCGTCACGCAGATCGTCCTCGAAGTGCACGTTGCGCAGCACCTGGTCGAGGCCGGCAATCTCCGTCAGGGCCAGATCATGCGTGCTGATCAGTCCGACGGCCCGCCTTGCCGCCAGCGCCCGGACGATCCCCTCGGCACCGCTGCGCCGGTCCCTGGAATTCGTGCCCTGCAGAAGTTCATCCAACAGGAACAGGAGCGTGCGCCTGCCCGCGGTCAGATCGAGCAACTGACGCAGCCGGGTGATCTCGGCGTAGAAGCGCGAGCTCCCCTCGTGCAGCGAATCGTTGATGCGGATGCTGGCCCCGACCTGCAGCTCCGACAGCCGCAGTTCCCGTGCGCAAACCCGGGCACCGCACATGGCCAATACGGTGTTGATTCCGACGGTCCGCAGCAGCGTGCTCTTGCCTGACATGTTGGATCCGCTGACCAGCAGGATGGGCGCGGAACCACTCAATTCCACATCGTTGGGCACTCGCCGTGCAGCCGGAATCAGCGGATGCCCGAGACCCGTAGCCAAGAAGCAGGCAGCGCCCTCCTCGACCCGAGGTAACGCATAGTCGGGATGCTCGCGCGCAAAGCCGGCCAACGACAGTAACGCCTCGAACTCCCCTACCGCCTCCACCCAGGCTCGCACCGCCGCACCGTGATCACGCCGCCAGCGTTCAGCCGCGAGCGCCACTTGCACGCTGTACAACAGGGGAATTGCGGCCAGACCCGCGAACTGGTTGCGGCGCGAGCCGGCGAAATTGACGATGGTGCTGAGCTGGCCGATGGCGCGTGAGGCGGGCCGGGCATGCGAGGACAGCCGCGCCGCCAGCGCACGCAGGGCCGGCGCGGCGCCGGTCTCGCGCTCCAGGCGCGTGAGCAGAGCGGCGAACAGCGCCAGATCCTGGAATGCGCTCTCGCTGCCATCGAGCACGCGCTCGAGGGGTCGGCGCAGGGCGTACAGGAGCAGAAACTCCAGCAGGACCACCAGCAGGAACGGGGACGCGAATCCCGTGAGCCCCCAATACAGGCCTGTCGCCACCGCGAGAACCGGTCCCGCCACGCGCGCCCATGCCAGCCACGGGCGCCCCAGGGCGTTGGGAGTCTCGGCCCATTCGAGCAGTGCCGCCGGGTGCACGCCCACATCGGCGTGCTCCCCCGCCACGGCGAGGTCCTCCCGCAGATCGAGCTTGTCCGACAGTTCGCCGATGGCCTCCTGCCGCGCCCGGATCTGCGCCGGGGTCGCCGGAGACAGCAGCCATTGCGCCAGGCGCTCCTCTCCCATGCGAGTGCGTACCTGACACAGCAGTTCGAACAGGCTTCCCTCGCCAAACAGGTCCAGGTCGGCCTCGTAGACATGATGGGGATCGGTGAAACGCGCGCCGGTCTGACCCGTACCCGACCATCGGTCCTCGAGCCGCGCCAGGCCCGCGCGATAGAAATCCGCAGCGCGCGCGGCGGTCTTGCGCAATCGCCGCACTCGGCCATGCCGCCACACAAGCACCGCGAACGCGGCGACCGGCAGGAGCAGCCAGGCGGCGCCGAAGGCATGTCGATGCAGCGAAAACCACGCGGCCAGGACAAACAGGCCGGCAAGCGCCAGGCGTGCATTGCCCAGCCGCTCTGACTCGCCCCTCAGGGCGTCGCCGAGCGCTTCCCGGGCACCCAGGCGATCCGTGTACTCAGTGCCGCACGGGCACATCGAAGTAAGTGTCGGTGTACCAGCGGATCTTCAGGGGAATGCGCGCATCCTCTATGGACTCGTCGTTCACCGGATAGCCCGTCCCGTAGTTGATCTGGCGGTCAGGGCGCTTGTTCACGCCGAGGACCACGGCAATGCGGCTCCCCGCCTCCAGGCGGCGGCCGGTCATGCGACTCGCGCGGAAGGCGAGCTGCTGGCGTTCACCGGCCCTGAGCTGGTGCCGGTTGACAGGATCCTGCACGTAGCTGGCGCGGAACTCGTAGGCCGGCTCGAACAACCGGAACGAGTCGCCGTTGGGCAGCAGCTCGTACAGCGAGAGGTTCAGATCCAGGTCCTGCTTGTTGACGGTGAAGTCGAGCTTGCCCGACAGCAGACCCGCGACTTCCACCGGCTGGCGAAGCGGCGCACTCACGAACAACAACGCGTTGTGCAGCGGGATCCCCTTCCCCGTCAGGTTCGTCGGCGGAGTCCACGATGCATCGCTGCGATCCGCGAGATTCACCTGCTGGGTGATATAAGCCGCCGCCGAGCTCTTGCGCAGCACCAGCCCGTGCGCTTCCTCGCCCCCCGCGCCCGCGTTACCCGCCGCGCCCGCGTTGCCCGCCGCTCCCGTGGCCAGGTAGTACCGCATTGCGCCCTTGGCCAGCGCCTCGAGGGAAGGCGCGTGACGCCACTCGTTCGCGCCCATCATCTGGTAGTTGACCCGGTCCTGCAGCAGCGCCGGCAGATAGGCTCCCTTGAAGATGTGGTCGAACCACTGGTAACGCAGCTCCCGCAGGTCGATCTGCGCGGCGACATCGATCTGGTAACCCAGCAGGCTCGTCCAGGTGCCGTGCTGCATGACGCCGTCATCGTAGGGACCGATGACGAGTGTCTGGTTGGCCTTTGGGTTGTACTTGAAGTGCTG
Organism: Steroidobacteraceae bacterium; assembly: GCA_035542375.1. GTDB lineage: Bacteria > Pseudomonadota > Gammaproteobacteria > Steroidobacterales > Steroidobacteraceae > 13-2-20CM-66-19. Next base: position 25,411 of record DATKLO010000077.1, read on the forward strand.
CTCGAAGTAATGGAGCGTGCCAGCCGCGCCACCGGCGAAGTAGCCGCTGGTGGCGAGCACCGGAATGTTGATCTTCGCGAACTGCTCGCGGAATGGCACGAATTTCTGCCAGTAGCGATCGTAGCTGGCGTGATCCAGCCAGCGGTGGAAGATCAGGTTGTGTCCGCCGATGGCCCGATCCAGGGCACGGTAGGATTTGCCGCTCGTGTACCAGGCCTCGTCCACGGCGCGCCACTGCGCATCGTCGTTGCAGGTCTTCTCGTCGAATCCCTTGGAGCCGCTCACGCATCCCGACCAGCGATACGCCCAGTTGTGGACGATGTTGCCGTACATCGGAAAGTCCACGCCCGGCGCGATGGCCGAGGTCGTGGCCATGGCCTTGAGCGCGGTCGGCAGGCGCGTGGCGGCTGCCCATTGAGTGAAAGCGCTGTAGCTGGTGCCGTACATGCCGACGCGACCGTCACTCCAGGTCTGCCTGGTGATCCAGTTGATCACCGCGCGCGCGTCCGCTCCGTCGTTTTCAAACGGCGTGATCAGCCCCGGGCTGCGCCGCTCGCCACGGCTGAACGCCACGATACCAACATAGCCATGCGCGGCGCACTCGCGCGCAAGATTGTGCGCATCGACGTTGATGGTGAACTCGAGCAGCGCCGGCAGCGGCCTGGAGTCGTCCTTGGGTCGCACCATGACCGCGGACAGAGTCGGGCCCTCGGGCGTATTGATCACGACGTCCCAGTCGATCACGTAACGCCGGGTGTCGTTCTCCGCATCCAGCGCCGCGATCAGCGGATGGAAATTGCGATACGCATCGAAGGCGAGGTACGTCCAGAGCAGTTCGATCGCATCGGGCAGCGGTACCATGCCGCGCGGCCTCCATTGGTCGAACGCCTTCTGCAGCGACTCCTGGAAGCCGACCACCGGCAGCGCCAGCCAACTCGTCAGGTTGTAGGCCTCCTGATCGTTCAGCCGCCCGACGGCGTCCCAGTAGGCTTGGGCAAACGCCCGCGGAAACGGCGTGCGATCCTCGGACTCGCGATCCCGGGCCTGGGCATACATGTCGAAGATCACCGAGCGCTGCACGGGCCGGCGCGAATCGATATTGCGGCGCCGGTCGCGCAGCTGCTCGCGGCTGGCATGGGCCGCCGGATAGTTGCGCGCCGCCATCTGCAGGGCGGAGACATTCCGCAGGTATTTCTCCTGGTCGCTCTCCTGGTACACGGGCAGGATGCGAATGGCCAGATCGCGCATCAGAGCCGGCACAGCCGGATCCGCGGCGCTGGCCGGCGGATGGAACTCCAGTTCCTGCGCGGCCGCCCAGGACGTGCACAGCATCAGGAAGACGGGAAACAATGCTTTCATTGATGATCGACTGTCGAAGTTCTGGGTGCCTGGGCGGCATCGCGTCCCGGATCAGAAACCGGCGCACGAACCAGGTGCAGGACACGGTTGAACATGGGGTGATGCGCATGGGCTGCCCGACCGATGTGGATGACACCGGTGTTGCGCAACTCGTGGTCGAGCACGTCCGCGACGCGCTCCATCGCCTCGTCGTCGAGCGAACCGAGCGTATCGTCCACCAGCAACCATGGCGGCGCCTGCAGCACAATGCGCCCGAATGCCAGACCCTGCTGCTCGTCCTGACTGAGCTCGCGGTCCCAGCGGCGCGTCAGGTCGAGCAACGGCACCAGTCGCTCCAGCCCCACCCGTCCCAGTGCCGATGCGAAGGCCGGCTCGCCAAAGCGGTCCACTTCCAGCGGATAGGCCAGAACCTCTCGCAACGTGCCACGCGGCAGATAGGGCGTGCCTCGCGGCAGGAACAGCATCTGCTCGTTCTTCGGTCGCGTGACGGAACCCTCACCCCAGGGCCACAACCCCGCGATGGCGCGGAACAATAGTGTCTTGTTCGTTCCGGGGGCGCCCACGATGAGTACCCGCTCACCCCCGCGGATCACCACGTCGGGTTCCTTGAGCATGTCAGTGCCGGAAGCCGATACGACTTCCAGTCCGCGTATCGTCATCACCCCGGGCTCACCCTCGGCATAGGTGATGTGGCTTTCGAAATCCTGCAGCTCCTCGGTACTGGTGAGCGCCTCCCGGAAACTGGCGACGCGGTGCAACGTGGCACGCCAGTCGGCGATGGTGCTGAAGTTGTCCACGAACCAGCGCAGCGAGGATTGCGCCTGCGTGAACGCCGCGGCGGCCATCATGAGACCACCGAAGGAGATCTTGCCGGCGAAATACAACGGCGCGGCAACAAGGATCGGCGCCACGATCATGACCCAGCCGAACCCGGCCGTGACCCAGGTCAGATTGGTCAGGCCCGTGACCAGGCGGCGCGTCGCGGCCAGCACGTTGTCCAGGTGCAGCTCGACACGACGCCGCTCGTCCTCTTCGCCGGCGGCCAGCGAGATGCCGTCAAGGTGCTCATTGATCCGCACCAGCGAGAAGCGCAGGTCCGCTTCGCGCGCGTATCGCTCGGCGTTGCGGTTGATCAGGCTGCCGCCCACCCAGTAGCTCATCAGCGAGCCGGCACCGGCATACAGCACGGCCGCCCACACCATGAAGCCCGGAACGGTGTAGTCCCGGTCGCCGAAGCGGAAACTGAAATCGTTCGACAGCACCCACAACACGCCCGCGAAGATGCCGAACAGGATGCTCGCCTGCAGCAGCCCGGTACCCAGGTCGGCCGACAGCTCGCACAGCTTGCGGGCGTCCTCGTGCATTCGCTGGTCGGGATTGACGCCCATCGGGCCGCCGGCATTGGCGAGCCAGAAGGCGCGTCGCGGCAGCATCCAGTCGTGCAGCAGGTCGGACACAAGTCCGGCGCGCAACTTCAGCTTCAGCATCTCCACGAGCCAGCGCTGTGCCACGTTCAGGACCAGCAGCACGCTGGCGATGATGGCGAACACGCCGAGCTGGGACACGAAGTCGCGCAGGTCGCGGCGGGACAGGGCATCGAAGAACGGCTTGTTCCAGCGATTGAGTTCGATCTGTCCGTAGGCGGTGGCGACGACGACCACGACGATCGCGATGACGAGAACCACCAGTGTGCGCGCCACGGCAGAGCCGCGCAGCGCACGCAACATCATGCCCAGCTGCGCGAGCAACCCCGATGAGGGACTGTTCACGATCTCGGGCGCGCCCGATCCGTCGTCCGCTTGACCCGTCACCGTGCTGGACATGTCAGGTGACAGTGATGTTGGTGGTTGGCGCCGCTCATGAGTTCCCCAGTGCCGTCCGGCGCTCATCCACGCATGAGATCAGCGCAGCATAACTCCACGCCAGATGCCGCGCCGAGGTCTGCTCGCCGGTACGTTGATCGAACTGCTCGGACAGGTCGCCGCTCGCGGGAGTGTAGGCCTGCACGGTCCGCAGCCAGTCATCACCCCGTCTGAACCACTCGTCCCGATCACGGCCATGCGTGGATGCCAGAAAGCAGAACTCGGCCGCACCGAGTGTCGAGAAGTAGTAGGCGCCGCCGGAGAAGTACTTGTCGCCGGCGTAGCGGCCCATGGCGGGCGCGTGGTTCGGGGGCCGCCCCTTGTTGATTTCATACGCCTCATCGAACAGGGACTCCAGACGCTGCAGCGTGGCGTGCACCTTCGGGTCGGCGGCACTGTGCGCACCGGTGCCGCGGGTGTGGATCGCGGCAAGGATCACGGCGATGTCCAGCTCCCGGGTCGAGCGCTCGCCCGATGCGAGCACGCGTGACCTGTAGTGCCCTGCGGACTCGAGCCAGTAATCATCCAGCTTCGCCTGGATCGCGCGCGCATCTGCACGGCAGAGCTCGGCGCGCTCCACCTCCGACTGGGTCTCGAACCAGCCAGCACCCTCCGCGAGCGCGGCCGCCGAGAGGGACAGCGTGTAGTAATGCAGGCCATTTTCCTCCTCCCATATGTCGAAGGACGGCTGCCTCCAGAAGGCACGGGTGCAGGCCAGATCCGAGCGTAGCAACTGGCTCAGCTGGGCGCTGAGACCTGGGTCCAGGGATGCGGCGCGCTGCCAGCGCAGCAACGCCAGTGCCCGCGCCGGCGCGCCGTCGTGTTGGGGTCGGGTCCAGCTGGAGATATCGAGGGTCGCATCGGGGTTGACCCGGGTTTCGGCCACGATGGCCGCGCCATGCACGGCCGCAAGCTCGTCCTCCCGCCGCAGGAAGCGGATGAAATCGGCCGCCACGTTCTGCCGCCAGGACATCTCCGCGATCACCTTGCGGCCATCCAGCGACTGCAGCGACAGACTGAAGCGCACGAAGTCGGCCAGATGGCCGGTGGCCTCATCCCCGAGGTCACCGGCCCGATGCAGCCGGCGCAGCGCATCGATCACCAGGGCGGAGTCGCGGAACCAGTGAAAGAAGTAATCCGGCTCGGGGTTCCAGTCGGCCGACACGGGCGAGGCGAGAACCGAACCGCGGTGCGGCCGGATGGAATGTCCGAAACCCGGCCGGTGCTTCACCAGGTCCACGCGCGATACGCTGGCCAGCATCCCGTCAATGGAACGGCGGTACTGCCGCCTCAGCCAGCCCTCGAGTTGCGGGTCCCGCTGCATCAGCCACCGCGCGAGGGGTCGAGATGCGGGCTCGTGAACCCCAGCCGGCCGAGGCCGGTCCGCACTTCCGGCACGCTCATGAACAGCTTCCACAGCAGGCCACTGCGGTGGTTCTCGATCATGACCACGATCGGTCCCTGATCGATGGCCACATAGGTGTCGGCAAACCAGTCGCATCCTTCGCAGAAAGCATCCGTGAAGCCGTATCGACCCCAGATGCGCCGGCCGTGGCGCTGCAGGAAATGCCGCAAGGTGAGCAGCACATCCTGCGGAGCATACGGCAGGCTCGAGAGCGCCGCTGTCGGGGCGATCGTCCCCGTGTCAGTGTCCGGCGCATGAGCCGCGTAACCCTGTGGATCATCGCTGGCCGTCAGACCCCAACACTCCGCGCCGTACCCGGGGTGGCCGTTGGGATTCTCGATGCAGTGCGCGCGGTTGATCGCGACATGACGCTGGTTGAGATCCCAGTAGTCGGCGTAGCGGTCCGTCAGTCCGCGCGGATCCAGACCGCAGAACGAATAATGCGCGAAGAACAGGGGTCCGCCGAAGGGCACGCCCAGCGGCAGCCGGATTCCATAGTAGCTGTTGCCATTGTGGAATGCCTTGCCCGCGGCAAACCCCTGGTGATAGACCTCCGGGTCGATGGCGTAGCGCGGCGCTCCGGCCGCCAGCACGTAGGTGATCAGACACTCGTTCCAGCCGCGGATCTCGTGGTTCAGCGACCAGCCGTTGTTGGGACTCCAGTGCCAGTACAGAACGCGCCGGCCAGCCTGCGTGTACCAGTCCCACTCCACTTCCTGCCAGAGCCAGTCGATGCGGCCCCGCAGGTCACGCTCGATCTGCGTATCGCGCTGGAAGTACTGCCGCGCGCACAGCAGTCCCATGCACAGGAACGAAGTCTCCACCAGGTCGCCACCGTCATCCTTGCGGAAGAACGGGATGGTGGCGGCGCTGCGACCGTTGATGAAATGCGCGAAGGCGCCGTGATAGCACGTGGCGGCGATGAGCAGCTCGAGCATGCGTCCGAGCCGCTCGAGGGCGGCGTCGCGGCTGATCCAGCCACGCTCGACGGCAACAACAATAGTCATGATGCCGAAGCCGGAACCGCCCACCGCGACCTTGTCCCCCGTGGGCGCATCGCTCGTGGTGCGCCGGTCGAAGGCCAGTCCGCTCACCGGGTGGGCGCCCTCCCAGAAGAACCGGAAGGTCTGGCGCTGGATGATCTCCAGCAATGCCTCATCGGGCAGGAGGGCCAGCGTCCCCGGATCCGCCTCCGCGCTCAGGCCGGCGGGCGCTCCGGATCTGCTGTGCTGCTCCGCTTCCGACATGAATCCTCCCCTCCGGCGATTTTGACCTGCTTTCCGGCCGCCGGCGCATCTATGATGACGGTACCGCGTTTGGGGGCGGCTTGCGATGAACCGGATCGAGAATCTGCTCGGCAGGATGACGCTCACGGAGAAACTGGGTCAGCTCACCATGACCTCGGCGGGCTACGCGGTAACCGGTCCGGTGATCGCGGGCGATTCCACCGAGGCCATCCGTTCGGGCGCCGTGGGCAACGTACTCAACCTGTTCGGCGCGGGACCCGTGCGTGAGATGCAGCGCCTCGCGGTCGAGGACTCGCGCCTGAAGATCCCGCTGCTCATCGGCCACGATGTGATCCACGGCCACCGCACCACGTTTCCCATCCCGCTGGCCGAAGCGGCGCTGTTCGATCCGGCCGCCTGGCAGCAGACCGCGCGCGAGGCGGCCCGCGAAGCCGCCATCGACGGCCTGTCGATGACGTTCTCGCCAATGCTCGATGTGTCGCGCGACCCGCGCTGGGGCCGTACGGCCGAGGGTCCGGGCGAGGACCCCTGGGTCGGCATGAGGATGGCCGAAGCGAAGGTCCGGGGCTACCAGGGAAACGACCTGTCCGCGCCGGACTGCGTGGCCGCCTGCGCCAAGCATTTCTGTGCCTACGGGCCTGTGATGGCAGGCCGCGAGTATGCCTCCGTGGATATCTCCGATCGCACGGTGCACGAAGTCCATCTGCCCCCCTTCGATGCGGCGGTCGCCGCTGGCGTCGCCACGATCATGCCCGCCTTCACCGATCTTGGGGGGATTCCCATGACGGCCAACGCCGCCCTGCTGCGCCATTATCTGCGCGAGCAGCGTGGCTTCGACGGCGTGTTGGTCAGCGATTACAACGCGATTCGCGAGCTTCTCCATCATGGCGTGGCCTCGGACCTGCCCGAGGCTGCGGCTCTCGCGCTGGAGGCCGGAGTCGATATCGACATGATGTCGGATGCTTATCGGCACGCCCTGCCGACCGCACTGGAACGCGGACTGGTCAGTCTGTCACGCGTGGATGAGTCAGTGCGTCGCGTGTTGCGTCTGAAGGAGCAGCTCGGACTGTTTGACGATCCTTACCGCAGGGGATCTCACGCCGATACTTCGGCGGCTCTGGCTCAGCGCCGGGAATTGGCGCGGGCCGTCGGGCGCCGCGCCATCGTGATGATGAAGAACGACGGGCGCGCACTGCCCTGGCGCAACCCGCGCAGGATTGCCGTGATCGGCCCTCTGTCGGACTCTCCTGGTGACATGCGCGGCCCATGGGCGTCGGCTGGCGTCGCGGAGACCCAGGTCTCCGTACTGGCGGGACTGCGGCGGGGGATACCTTCAGCGCAGATACTCCACGCGGAGGGCGTGCCGATTTCGGGTGGCGACACGAGCGGCGTAGCCGCGGCCGTCAGCCTCTGTACGGGTGCCGATGCCATCCTGTTGTGTCTCGGCGAGGCCGCCTCCATGAGCGGTGAGGCGGCCAGCCGCGCTCATCCAGAGTTGCCTGGCGAACAGTTCACCCTGGCCGAAGCGGTCTTTGCGCAAGCCCGATCGCAGGGTACGCCGGTCACGGTCGTGGTGTTCTCGGGGCGACCGCTGGTCATTCCGCGTCTGACGGAGCAGGCGGACGCACTGCTCGCCGCCTGGTTCCTGGGCTGCGAGGCAGGAAATGCGCTGTGCGATGTCCTCACGGGCGCCGCCTCCCCCAGTGGGCGCACGCCCATCAGCTGGCCGCGTGCGCTGGGTCAGGTACCCGTGTTCTATGGCGAGCGGCCGAGCGGCCGGCCCGCGGACAGTCACGATCACTACACCAGCAAGTATCTGGACGTCCCCAACGAACCGCTGTTCTGCTTCGGTCATGGACTCAGCTACGGCGAGTTCGAACTGGGCGGCCTCAAGGTCACCCCCGCCCGCGCTACCGAATCCGACACCATCGAGGTCAGTGTCGAAGTGACCAATCGCGGCCAGGGCACCGCCGAGGAAACGGTCTTCCTGTTCACACACGACAGGATCGCCTCGGTGACCCGCCCGGTGCTCGAACTCAAGGGCGTGGGGAAGGTGACACTGCGGCCGGGCCAGACGCAGACCGTCCGGTTGCGCCTGCGTGCGTCAGACCTGCGATTTCCGGGTCGCGACCTGAAGCCGGTGTTCGAGGCCGGCGAGATCGACATCTTCGTCGGCCCGAGCGCCGACCGGACCAGGCTGCTCAGCGCGACGCTGCAACTCGACGCCGCCCGCGCCTGACCGCTCGCACGAGGAAGCGAATGCAACAAACTCATGGCGCCTCGATGATCTCTTCTCTGGCGGACCGTGCGCGGCAGGATGCCGCGCCCGGAGCCCCCATGGATGGGTTTACGGCGTTCCGCCAGAGAAGAGATCATCGAGGCGCCCCAGCCTGCGCGGGCTGCCTCGCGCGCGGTTCAGCGCGCGGCCGGTCCGGCCTGCAACAACTCGAGCCCCGCCGCATGGTTGAGCTGGAAGCCCTTCCAGACCGTGATGCCCTCGCTACCCGGACTGTAGGCGTTGTACGGGAAATTGCCGGAGTTGGGCCAGACTCCCGCGGATGAATCCGGTGTCGCGACGTTGAGGTACGCCGCGCGGCTGGCATCGCCACGCAGATAAAGATCCAGGAAGGCCGTGATGAAGTGGGCGCTGATTGCGTTGATGCGCTCCTTGCGCCACACCGGATCCTCGAACCAATCCTGGTCCCACAACCGGCCCCGCATCTGCTCCGGCGCCGGATTCAACCCGATCGCGTGCCCGCAGCCCTTGAATGTGAGCAGATAGCGCTGCGCGCCCGTCGCGCCCTCGAACATCGCTCGCGCCCCGGTCGTATAATCCACGGTGTGATCGGAGTCGCCGGAAATCAACAGCAGTGGCGCGGAGACATCGCGGATGCCCGCTCCCCACGCGCTCAGTGAACCTCCGCCGACGGGCGACATGGCGACGACCGCCCGCACTCCCTTCACCAGCACCGCATCCCGCTGCCCGCCACCGCGGGCATAGGGCAGCAGCAATCCGTTCGGTACGATCCTCGCGAGCGATCCGGACGGGTCCAGAGTCGCCCCGGCTGCAGTCAACACGCCATAACCGCCCATCGAATAACCGATCAGCGCCGTCTTCGCCGGGTCGATCAGATGCTCCTTGGCGAGCACGGTCTGCAGCGAGCGGGTCACATAGGCGATGTCGAGCGGCCGCCGCAGCGCCGGCTGCGGAAACCTGCTGCGATCGGTGATGGGCGGGTCCTCGTGACGGATCGCCGCCACGACGTAGCCCTTGGAGGCCAGGTTCTCGGTCAGCCATGTCATGGCCACTGTCGCATTGCTGTAGCCGTGAGATACGACGACCAGCGGATAAGCCGTGCCCGCGGCACGCGCATCGCGGACCGCGATGCCGGGCACCGTGAATCGCGCCGGAGGAGCGGGCGGCTCCGAGGGCAGGCTCGCGGAATAGGTCTCACGCGCCGCACCCGGGGCGGGGACGGCGGGGTACCAGATATCGACGGTCAGGGAGCGGTCGCGCTTGGGGAAGGCACCGGAAGGTTCCGGCGCCAGCAGATCCACCTGATTGCGCTGGATCACGGACAGAGTGCGGATGCCGACCGCAGCGGACCCCAGTCGCGCCAGCTCCGGCGCATCCACACCGAATTCGCTGGGAGGCAGGGGCAGAGCCATCGCGGTCCCGCTCACAGCCATGATGGCCGCGAGCACCAGGCCACGGCGGCGGAGGTACGGATCAGGACGTGGCACGCGGCGGCAGGGACATGCTCATGGCCGGTGCGAGTGTAGCGCTTTTGTCTGTAATTGTGGTCCATGGGTCCCGGTTGGCGGTAACGTACACACCATGGTGAGCCCGCCGATGTTGGTCCTGCTTGCCGCCGTGCTGATCGCGGCGGCCATCGTCATCGGCGCGGTATTATGGTCACGACTGCCACGCCGCAGACAGACTGCTCCCGCCAACGCGGCCACGCGTGTCCCCGTAGCATCCGCAGTACCCGGCCAGGCCGGTGCGGATGCCGATGAGGGCGCAGCTGTCGATGCGAAACCGCAGCAAGACGAAGACCCGAACGCGATCCGGCCCCTCACGGGCCATGAAATATTCACCAAGCTGTGCGAATTCGCGCTCGGCCGCGGACGCGGCACCGAACTCGCCGCGGGACACGAAGGGATTGCCGAAAGCGCCGCCGAAGCTCTGCTGGATGCCGCGACTCAACAGCGCTATGCCCCGCGCCGCCCGAACATGTTGCCGCGCCTGCTGAGCGCCGCGAACGACGAAAACGTCAGCCGGCGCGAACTGACGTCCATCATCGCGAAGGACCCCTCCCTGGTCGGCAACCTGCTGAAGATCGCCAACAGCTCCTTCTATCGCATCACACCGGAACCGGTTGAAAGCGTGGACCGCGCGGTGGCCCTGCTGGGCACCGATGGCATCCGTTCGCTGATCACGGCGGCCGTCATGCAGCCCATCTTCCGCTTTGGTGGCGCGGATTTCCCGCGCTTCCCGGAAGTGGCCTGGGAGCATACATTCCGGTCGGCAAGCGCCGCCGTGCCCTACACGTTTTTCGTCGAGAAGGCCGACCCGTTCACCGCCGAGCTGCTCAGCCTCGTCATGGGACTGGCCGGCATCGTGGTATTCCGCGTGGCCATGGATCAGTACGCGGCCGCGCCGCGCATGGTGCCGCATGCGAGTGTGATCGCGTGGCTGCTCGATAATCACTGCGCGCCGACCGCCCGCCGCATCGGCGCGAGCTGGGAGTTGTCCGAGAAAACTCTCGCGAGCCTGGACAATCAGACCTGGACCGCGACCGGGCATCCCACCGCGCTCGGCCGATCCCTGCATTACGGCCGGCTGGTCGGTGCGCTGGCGGTGCTGCGGACCAACCGGGTCATCGACGAGGATACCGCCCTGGCATCGATTCCCAGGACGGAGATGCCGCAGGGTCAGGTCATGCGCATGTGGATGCGGCTGACGCCGCAACCCGGTAACGCCCAGTCTTCTAAGCGGTGATGTACAGGGTGCGGTGGACGAAGCGCAACTTCCCGATCACCGGCGCGCTCAGCACGAACGGATAGCCATCCGGCAGCCCCAGTCCGCGGTTCAGGTTGTTCAGCACGTAGGTGAGCGAGAGCCAGTCCGCGATCATGCGGTCGAAATCCGGCACGTGTGGCGCGAGCGGATCCGGTGTGCGCATCATCACGGGCTCGTCCGCGCGCAAAGGCAGCAGCGACAGACCTGTGGCGGCTGCCGTTTCCAGTGCGTCGGTCATGTGCAGGAAATGCGCCCACGTCTCGGCCCAGTCCTCCCACGGATGCGCCGTGGCGTAGGCGCTGATATAGCGGTCCGCCCAGTCCGCCGGTGGACCGCTCTCATAGTGCCGCTCCAGCGCCTGCGTGTAGTCGGCGCGCTCATCGCCGAACAGACGGCGGAATTCGGCCAGCTGCGGCCTGTCGCGGATCAGCCGATCCCAGTAGTAGTGACCGATCTCGTGACGGAAGTGCCCGAGCAGCGTGCGATAGGGTTCCGCGTTGCGGTGCCGCTGCTGTTCGCGCCGGACATCGTCC
>DATKLO010000078.1:0-81886 GCA_035542375.1 Steroidobacteraceae bacterium
CGTCTTCATCGTGCAGCCGAGCTGCCCACCGGCGAACGATAGCCTGATGGAGCTGCTGGTTATGGTGGATGCGTGCCGGCGGGCGTCCGCGGCGCGCATTACGGCGGTCATGCCGTACTTCGGTTATTCGCGCCAGGACCGTAGGCCGCGTGCAACTCGTTCGGCTATCACGGCGAAGCTCGTGGCGAACATGATCTCCGGCGCAGGGGTCAATCGTCTTCTGACGATCGATCTCCACGCGGACCAGATCCAGGGGTTCTTCGATATCCCTGTGGACAATGTGTATGCGTCGCCGGTGTTACTGGGTGACGCATGGAAGCAAGCGTACACGAACAAGATCATCGTGTCGCCTGATGTCGGTGGTGTGGTGCGTGCGCGTGCGTTCGCCAAGAGACTCGACGACGCGGAACTGGCCATCATCGACAAGCGGCGCCCGCGGCCGAATGAGTCGAAAGTGATGAACATCATCGGTGAGGTGGAAGGCAAGACCTGCATCCTCGTCGATGACATGGTGGACACCGCGGGCACGCTCTGTCAGGCGGCCCAGGCGCTCAAAGACGAAGGAGCGCTGAAGGTCGTGGCCTACATCACACACGCCGTGCTGTCGGGCAACGCGGTGGAGAAGATCTCGAAGTCCGCGCTGGACGAGCTGGTCGTGACAGACACGATCCCGCTGTCGGCGCAAGCCCGCAACGGTGGCCGCATTCGGCAACTGTCGGTGGCGGCGCTGCTCGCCGAGACGATCCGTCGCATCCGCGACGAAGAGTCGGTGAGCTCGCTGTACGTGGACTAGAACGCGCCAACTGGCCGGTGCCCGCTCAAACGAGCGAGGGGCAAGGAGGGCGAGTGTGGGGCGGGGGCTGTGAGCCCGTCCGTTTTTTGAGGTGCGCTGCTTTTGGTCGCGGAAGCGGCGCGATGTTGTCACTACTGGAGACTGTAATGCGTATTTCATTCACCTTCGGCGCGGACCTCCGCGAGACGCAAGGCAAAGGTGCGAGCCGCCGCCTGCGTCACTCGGGAAAGGTACCGGCCATCCTCTACGGTGGGCACAAGGATGCCCAGTCGCTGGTGCTCGACCAGCAGAACCTGCTGACGATGATCAGCGACGAGCGGTTCTACTCGTCCATCGTGCAGGTGGACATCAGGAACGGCACGAAACAGGAAGCGATCATCAAGGACGTGCAGATGCATCCCGCGCGCAATGTAGTGCTGCATGTCGATCTGCAGCGCGTCGTCGAGAACGAGCGCATCCGCATCAAGCTGCCGATCCACTTCAAGGGCGAAAGCATCTCCCCCGGCGTCAAGACGCAGGGTGGCGTGGTGTCGCACATGCTTGCTGACGTTGAAGTCGTCACCCTGCCGAAGGATCTGCCGGAGTTCCTGGAGCTGGATCTGTCGGGCATGAACCTGAACGAAACCAAGTTCCTGTCGGACATCCCGCTGCCTCCGGGCGTCACCATTCCCGAACTCTCTCATCGCAATGCGCCGGTCGTGTCGATCCACAGCCCGCGCGCCGAGGAGCCGGAGCCGGTCGCCGAGACCGCTGCTGCCGCACCCGCCGAGGGCGCTGCCGCTGCTGCCGGAGCACCTGCTGCAGGTGCGGCTGCCGCTCCTGCTGCTGGCGATGCCAAGAAGGGCGAGGAGAAGAAGGAAGCTGCTCCCGCCAAGAAGGAAGGCGGCAAGAAGTAAGGCGAGCGCCGCGCGCGGCCACACCGCGTGCGGCGTTTTCCGATTGGCACAGTCGCCTCGCCGGCCGAGGCCGGGCGTGAGACCGTATCGTCATGCCAGGGGTACCCCTCAAACTCATAGTTGGTCTGGGAAATCCCGGGCCCGGGTACGCTCACACGCGCCATAACGCCGGCTTTCACCTGGTGGATGAGCTGGCGCGACGGCATGGCGGCACGTTCAGGAACGAATCGCGTCACCAGGGTGAGCTGGCGAAGGTGCGTATAGCCGGCGATGAGCTGTGGCTGTTGAAGCCGATGAGTTTCATGAACCGCAGCGGTGGTCCGGTGCACAGCGTGGCGTCTTTCTACAAGGTGCCGGTCGAGTCACTGCTCGTGGCCTACGATGAGCTGGATTTTCCGGCGGGCGTCGTTCGGCTGAAGCAAGGTGGCGGAGCGGCCGGACACAATGGAATGAAGGACGTGATTGCGACGATGGGGGATCCGTTCTGGAGGCTGCGCATCGGTATCGGACATCCCGGCGATCGGTCCGCGGTACTGAACTATGTGCTGGGCCGACCCTCGGCCGAGGATTCGCGCGCGATCAACGAGGCCATCATCGCGGCAGCCGACGTTGTGCCGGAGCTGATCACGGACGGAGGCCAGAAGGCGATGAACCGATTGCACACGCGCCCCGAGCCGAACTCAAACCAGGAGCGACCGTAACCTCATGGCCATCCGCTGCGGCATCGTAGGTCTGCCGAACGTCGGCAAGTCAACTCTGTTCAACGCGCTGACGCGTGCGCAGATTGCGGCCGAGAACTATCCGTTCTGCACGATCGATCCCAACGTTGGTGTGGTGCCGGTGCCGGATCCGCGTCTGCAGGCGCTGGCAGACATCGTTCACCCCGAGAAGATCATTCCGACGGCGGTCGAGTTCGTCGATATTGCTGGCCTGGTTGCTGGCGCGTCGCAGGGTGAAGGTCTGGGCAATCAGTTTCTGTCGCACATCCGCGAGGTTGACGCCATCGCACACGTTGTGCGGTGCTTCGAAAGCAGCGACATCATCCACGTCGCCGGCAAGGTCGACCCTCTGGCCGACATTGAGATCATCGATACCGAGCTGGCGCTTGCGGATCTGGCCACGGTGGACAAGGGGCTCGACCGCGCGGCCAAGGCCGCCAAGAGCGGTGACAAGGATGCCCTGCGCCGGAAGGCGCTGTTCGAACGCGTCAAGGCACAGCTGGATGCCGTGAAGCCGGTGCGTGCACTGACACTCACCGAGGAAGAGAAGCGCGACCTGCGGGAGCTGCAGCTCCTCACCGCCAAGCCGGTCATGTACGTGGCCAACGTTTCCGAGTCCGGCTTCGCCAACAATCCATTGCTCGCTGCGGTTGAGAAGCGCGCGGCCGGCGAGGGCGCCGTTGTCGTGCCCGTGTGCGCGGCCATTGAAGCCGAGATCGCGCAACTGGATGAAGCGGATCGCGTCGAGTTTCTCGCCGAGCTGGGCCTGAAGGAGCCCGGCCTCAACCGCGTCATCCGTGGCGCTTACACGTTGCTCGGACTGCTGACCTACTTCACCGCGGGACCGAAGGAAGTTCGTGCCTGGACGGTGCGGAAGGGGTCAACCGCGCCCCAGGCTGCGGGCGTGATCCACACTGACTTCGAGCGCGGGTTCATCCGAGCCGAGGTCATCGCCTACGAAGACTACATCTCCGGTAAGGGCGAAGCCGGGGCCCGGGACGCCGGGCGGTTGCGGCTGGAGGGCAAGGAGTACGAGGTCCAGGAGGCGGATGTCATGCACTTCAGGTTTAACGTTTAGGGGCATGAGGGCACGGGTATCCAGGGCGTGCCGCTTCGGGTCGGGGTATCCGGGCGGGATAGGCCAGGGCGGAAGGCCTCTTTGGTTGACACTCTCGACCGGCCCCACGGACAATGCGCGCCCCTCGGCTCCAGAGAGGCCTCGCCAGGGCCAAGGTCCCGCTTCGAATCGGGCAGTGGAAAGGTAGCTCAGCTGGTTAGAGCACGGCACTCATAATGCCGGGGTCGAGGGTTCGAGTCCCTCCCTTTCCACCAAGTTATAACCCGTTGATTTTTAAATTTATTTATTACAATCTCTCCGCTGGTCCCGGGAAATCGAATTGGCACGTTCGCTGCCAGTTTCCAGCGGTTTGACGACGTGGAGCGCTGTACTCGATTTTAGCCCGCGCCCAGCAAAGCGACCGCCGGGGGCAACCCTGAGGAGCAACTCCCCGAAACCGCAACGACTGGGGCAACATGCTCGAGCCTTCAAGTCTGAAGCGGTGCGCGTAACTCCCTTGTGCCGCTCAGCCGGCCTTGAGCTTCTCCTCCGCGTACAGTGAGAGCTCGACCATCCGTTCCAGCAGCTGCTCCGCGGATAGTCCCGCAAAGTTCCGCAGCACGAGTTCCTTAACGTACAAGCGCACCAGGTAACGCAGCTGCAGCGAGCGATTCCGAGTCGCGAATACGAAGTCGCGGTGCCCGTTGTTGACGACTATGACATTCCTTTCGGTGTCGAATCGCGAGCGCCAGAGCTCTCCGGCCGCACGCTCGAACGTATACCCGGGGAGACCCCGCGCATTGACGATCGCGGTGTTCATAGCCGTGTCGAGGTTGTCAGTAATCGTCACCAGTGCTTCCGCGGTGCACCTGACATCCCGTTGTGTAACCGATACCTTGAGCCGCGAGAGGCCCGCCGCACCAGGTGCCAGGTAGCTGACCTCCTGGTCTACCGTGCTTGCAAGCGTCCCACCGCCTTCTGCGATTTCCCAAACAAACTGCAGGTCATCTTCCACGCGCCGGCGAGACCGATCCCGGGGCAGGGCCCGAAAAGTGCGCCGCTCATTGATGGGCGTTGTACTGGAGGCGGGCGAGATGACGACGCTGAACAGCGGACCGGCGTAGTCGAAGAACTGCCGCTGACCCGCCGGATGAAGGGTCGGCTCCGTCACCCCCAGGTCCCCAACTTCCTGCTCCGTCGTGGCCGATACACCGTCGCCGGCGCCCGGCCGTCCCGCACCACTCTCACTGCGTGCGTGCGCCTGAACGTCGAACCAGTCGTATTCCTCCGGTGGAAGCGCCAGAAGCGCTTCTCGAAAGGCACGCTGAATCGCTCGCAGCGACTGTTGGCTGGCCTGTTCCTCCTCGGCACGCTGCTGCGCTTGGATCAGCCCGTCGAGGTGCGCCTCAAGAGAGTGCAACGCAGCCACGAAAGCCGCATAACGATCATCGTGGATAACACCACTGCGTGTACCTGGTGTGAGGTTCAGGAACGGCACATCGATCAATCCCTGCAGATAACGTGAGGACCAGGGCGCGTGCTCCAGCCCGGGGAGTGTTGCAAGATCTTCGACCACCCGCGTCCCAGTACGGGTGAGAGCCACACGACAGCTCTCATCGGGCTCTGCCAGATACAACTCGGCATAAGCATCACCGAACAGCGTTCTAACCGATGGCAGTTGGTGCAGTAGCCGTCCCCCGTACGCACGGGGCTCGACCTCGTACTGCTTACGCGCGAGCTTGTCGATGACGGTCACTCGGACGTTCGCGTTTCGAATCCGGTCCCTGAGCTCAGACGCCAGATACCACTGAATCTTTTCGCCGGAGAGCGCCCTGATGCCCTCGAGCAGCGGACCGATACGCAGCTCAGTACCCCGCTCCGAGAACAGCACCCGCCGCGGACTGACCGCATAGCCCGAATCGCCCTTGCTCATGGTCATCTGATAGGAGCGCTGGTCGTTGCCGCTGGAAATCATCGTCATCCGGTCGCCGACGGTCCAGAACGATAGCAAGCCGATGCCAAACTCACCCTGTAGACCGTTGCCCACTCCTTCTGCCTTCAGGTGCCGCTTGATCGAATCGCAAATGTGGGTCGCGACGTACTTGAAATTCGGCCGACCCTCCTCGTCGCGCGGCACTCCATCACCGTCGTCCTTGATCGAGAGGTAGTGCTCTCCGTGCTCACGGCCGCGCGTGATTGTGATGACCCTCGCGTGGGCATCGATACTGTTTTCGACGAACTCCGCGATCGCCTTCAAGGGATTGCTCTGAGAGAGCGCGATGATGCGGATTGCATTCCAGTCATCGCCGATCTTGAGCTTGCCGCGATCAGTACCTTTGCCAGCGCGCCTCGACTTAAAGTCGCGCGCCGGCTTGCCTGCACGCGCGGAAGGTCTGGATGGAGTTTGTTCGCTCACAGCAGAGCGCAAGGGGAACGCTCAAAGCTACGGATGCGGGGACCATCAGAAGAGTGCAGCGCCTTGCCCAGCTGGTAGCGAACGACGAGTTCCTCCCCAGTAAAACCTAACGTGCAGCGGCAACTGCGGTCGCCGTGCATTTTCGCAAAAGTCGCTATTCTGTTCATTCCTGCCTGCCTGGCGACGTCGCCCCAAACAAATTTGACTCAAAGCAGCTTCGAACGATTACTCCGTGCGAGCGCCGGACGGTAGTGAATTATGAATCGTGCGCAATTTCTGCCATTGCTTCTTGCAGCACTTTCTCCGCCACGCCGCGTCGCTTGAGCGCGTCTGCCAACTTGCGTGCTGTGTACTGATCAAACTGCGCTTCGTCCCGACGCAGCCCCTCGCTAATGTAGCTCTTCAAAAGAGTTTGATAGGCAGTAAAGCCACGCGACGGAGCAATAGCCTTGAGCGACTCAACGACGTCAGCCGGAATTCGCATGGTGATGGTCGTACTCGGTCGATCTTTCTTCAGGCGCTTCTTCAGACGTTCATTGATCATAGAATTCTTCCTCGACTGTAGAAGCACGCCACGCCGAAATGATCCGAATGGATTCTCCGTCAAACTCGATATGCACAACTGTCAGCAATCGACCAGTGGAGCTGAACCCGATCGCGGCATCTCTGTGTTCTGCATTTCGACTCGCATCTTGAAGAACAAACAATGGGTCATCGAAGACAGTCACGGCCTCCTCGAAAGAGACGCCGTGTTTGCGCTGGTTCTCCGAGGCTTTCGCTTCGTCCCATTCAAAGGTAGTACCTCCATGTTCGAAGACCCGGTCCATGGAATTCGAGAGTACCATTGCGTATTTACAATGTAAATACTAAAGCCAGGATCGTCCACGGCGGAACCTTCCGGACGTGCGGCCAAGACAATACGGCCAATTCAGGCTAGCTCCGTCACGGGGCAGCGTTTGGGGCAAGTTCGAACGTCGAATCCAGTTTTGCCAAGGCGGTCGGGACTTTAGATCGAATTTTCGAGTCCCTCCCTTTCCACCAATTCAACCAGGGTCCATACCGACCACATCGGTAACGGATTATTCCGGGCACATAGGTAACACTTTGGCGCCGAAGGGGTTCTGGGCGCCGGTGACCCGGTCCGTTTCGTGATCGAAGAAGCCTAAATCGTACTGCATAAAGCTCACCAGCCACACCTGGTCGCTGACTTGCTTGATGCCTACGTTCTGACCGGCAAAGACTGTGCTGAGGTTTATTTTGCGCTTGCCCAGGCAGATGCGACCGCAGTTCGTGACGGTGATGGTGCGGAATCCGCACGCCACATCCCCCAAGCCTGTTCAATTCAGATGACCGATATCCGTATATCATTCCGGTATGTTCATCCGGCGAAGGAATGGCTTCCAGCGCGGATCGCCGTGCAGCGGCGCGAAGTAATCGTTGCGTCCGGTGCTCAAAGTGAGCTCCCGCGAGGCGTAGGCCTTGTCAAGCCACTCGAAAGCCGAATCGTTTTCGTGCCGTAGCGCATAGGCGATCGCAATCCAAAACGGCGCGTCTTCAGCGGGACTCTTGAGAAGCCGCGCTAAACTCGCGTCCGAATCCCGCCTCCTGCCAAGGGCGAAGTAGGCAGCCGCCAGCATCGCGTCACGGCCAGTACCAGAAGGTTCGGCTTGGATTTCCGGGAGTGCCTCTTTCGGCCTGCCGCGAAACAACCGCGCCGTTCCAATGTACAGGTGACTCCCCGCGAAGAGCGGACTGATCTCCAGGCTCTTGCGATACGCACGTTCCGCACCGTCGTAATCGCACTCATAACTCAGAATTCCCCCGAGAGCCTGATACGGGTCCGGGTTGAGGGGATCGAAAACGAGCGCTTCGTGGATCAGACCGAGGCCATCCTCATTTCGGCCGATGGCGCCAGCCACGTACGCTGCGTAGATCAGCGTCGTCGAGTCGTGAGCGTGGGCTGCCAGAACGGCATCAATCTCGCCATTGCAGGCTGACCAATCGTAGTCATAGGAGTAATGAAACCAAGCGAGAGCGCTATGCGCGAACGTGGAATGCGGATCGAGCTGCAGAGCTCTCGCCGCGAGCTGCTGTATGCGTGGCCAACCGACTTTGTCCGACACCGCCCCTGCGTACACCTCGTTGAGGTAGCTGAGCAGGATGCCCTCCGCCGCACGCGCGAACGAAGGGTCAAGTGCCAAGGCTTGTTCGAAGTCCTGCTGCGCTTCGGTGAATGCGGCCACATCGCCACGATCGAACGCGACGCGGCCCCGGAGGTAAAGGGTGTAGGCATCCATGCTGCCTGACAGGCGACTGGATGCCGGTTCCACCGCTGTGACTGCCAGCTGCAACGCGCGGGGCCACGCTGGCAGCAATCTGATCTTGCAGCATCAGTGTGTCGCCAAAGTCGCGGTCGTAACTTTCCGACCAGATGTGAGCTCCCGACCGCGTATCGACCAACTGCGAGGTCACCCTGATACGCGATCCCGACTTGCGCACGCTTCCTTCGACGACATAGGCGGCGCCCAGCTTGTTGCCGATTGCCCTGAGGTCCTCGTTCCTCCCCTTGAACTGAAACGACGACGTTCTCCCGATCACTGTCAGTTGCGGAATCCTCGCCAGCAAATCCAGTATTTCCTCCGACATTCCGTCGGCAAAATATTCCTCGTCGCGCTTCTCGCTCATGTCCACGAACGGCAGGACGGCTATGGATTTCTCCGATAGCGCCGTTGGGGGCGACGTAAGAGCGGTTGTTGGAGCAGAGTTCTCTCGTATGAGTTCTTGGCCCGGGCGGCCTAGAAACCACAACACGCCGCCGGCGATCACCAGCAACCCGGTGAGTATGGAGAGTTCCGCCGCACTGACCCGATGCTGTGCCCGATGGCCGTGATACCACGCAAGCGTTGCGACCACTGGCCCGCCGAGAAACAGAACCAGCGTGATGAAGCGCACCAGGACGTGCGGCCAGTCGAGGGCGTCACTCACCATCTCGGCGGCATGCAGCAACGTGTAGGCGGCCGCTGCGTAAGCGAGCGTCCACTGCACTACTTTGTGGTCTTTGAGGCGGTCCCACAAGCTTGTCGGCACATGGGCAGCTGGCTGCGTTGTGCGCTGTTCTGCGACCGCTTGGGTCTTGCCCGAATCGTACGGCGCAGTGCTCACGGATGGCCCTCGCAGAGAAGCTTAAGGATGCGGGATCAAAGTTTCCGTCGCAATCTCAATCTCTCAATCATCGGTTCAGCATGAATTGGCAGCGAGTTACCTGACATGATGCCGAGCTGAAGCATCACTTGACAGTCCGTGGAGCAGGAAGCTGACCAGCAGTCATCGGGGGCGTGGCCGAACGATCTCCTCCAGCCACGGTATCAAATGCTCCATGTCAAAAGCTCGTTCCTCGAAGAGCTTTATGATGTAGTCGTAAATCGCCTTCGAGTCTGCGGCAATCAAATGGCCGTTGATTCGCAAGAAAACATCGACCACGGCAAACGCTACCCGCTTGTTGCCGTCGACGAATGGATGGTTTTGAACGAGGCTTTCCAGGAGCGCTGCAGCTTCGTGAACGAGGGTGTCGTAGTAACCGGTTTGAGGTCGATGAAGAGCGGATTCGAGCGCGCCGACGTCGCGTATGCCAGCAGCGCCGCCGTAACGCTCGATCAGTTGTTTGTGAAAGAAGAGCGCGTCAGCGGTCGTGACGTACTCGGTCACTTAGCCAACGACCGGTACAATTCGTCGCGCTCCTTGAGGCTTTCCTGAAAGGCCTCAAGTACGCTTCGCCGCGGGGCATGCTGACGCTTGTGAGCCAGATACTCACGCATCGCATCCCCGAGTACCGCTTGGAACTGCCGCCCCTCACGGGTTGCAATCTCCTGCAGCCCTGCAAGAACTTCTGGGTCAGCCTGAGAGGAAAACTTACGGAGAGCGCTCATGGCTGCACCATGTCATGACTCATCTTGATGCGTCATGCTAGTTCAAGACGGGCAGAAATCAAGTATGGCGTGCGCAAACCGTCCCCTCCGGAATGCCCATGAATGGGGTTAGGCACCGCGGAAAGGTAAGAATCAAGTCGACGACCAGCCGGGAAAAACATCAAATACAGCCAGGTCATGTAACTCAATGATTAAATTGATGTTATTGTGAACCTGTGTCTCATAATGCCGGGGTCGAGGGCTCGAGTCCCTCCCTTTCCGCCAGTTTGTAACTCTCTGATTTCAATCAATTTTATTGGGACTGATCCACCGATCCCGGTTCTTTGGGAGATCCAATTGGCGGCTTGCGTGCCGTTGGCAGCACGTTCGACGACGTTATCCACCAGAGCCAGGTTCGTGAGTTGTGCAGCGAGACCTGCGTGGGGCACGTACTGGGGGCACCGTCGGGCTTTCAACATGCATGGCAAGATCGCTCAACATATTTAAGTATTTTTAGAGAGACTTTCGAGCATCGCCGCGCCCGGGGAAGTGACGAGCCTCGTGCTGTTTTTGGCCTCGGACGAATCCTCCTATATCACCGGCGCCGAGCACGTGATCGATGCGGGGATGACGACTCAGTAACAGCGCGGTAGCAAGGACGATGCGGTAGGCGTCAGACATAGTCGTCCGGCTGCTCCGCGAGCATCAACCGGATATGACTCAACCGCCCGCTTGTAGCCGCACCGGGATTTCGATGAGCCGGTCGCCACGCCTTACACCGAGCCGCACGATGTCTCCTACCTCGTAATCGTCCAGTGTAACCAGGTATCTCGACACTGAGTTCACCTTCCTGGCATTGACGGAAACGATGACGTCGCCGCCAATGATTTCGCCGGCCCGGGTCACCCTGACAGCTTTCAGTCCGGCCGCTTCGGCCGCGGAACCGGGAGCCACGCGGAGTACGAAGACGCCTTCTATACCGCTGATGCTCTCGAGGCGCTCGTTGAATCCTTCGTCGACCTGAATACCGATGGCGGGCCGCCGATAGTGTCCGGTGCGGATGAGCTCGGGCACGACGCGGTTCACGGTGTCCACGGGTACGGCGAAGCCGACTCCGGCGGCGGCGCCGCTGGGACTGTAGATGGCGGTGTTGATCCCGACGAGGCGTCCCGCTGAATCCAACAGGGGGCCGCCGGAATTGCCGGGATTGATCGGTGCGTCGGTCTGAATCAGGTGTTCGAGGGGGTTGCCGTTCTCCTCGACCAGGGAGCGATTGAGCGCGGAAACGATACCCGAGGTCAATGTCCAGTCGAGGCCGAACGGATTGCCAATGGCGTAGACGCGCTGCCCGACCTTGAGATCGCCGCTGGTGCCGATGGGGACCGGCCTGGGACCTTTGAAGTTGATGCCGATCTTGAGAACAGCGATGTCGTGCTCGGGGGAGGCACCTGCAAGAGTGGCCTTGAAGGTGCGGCCATCCACGAGTTTTACGGAGGCTTCGGTCGCGCCCTCTATGACGTGAAAATTCGTCACCACATGGCCGGCATCGTCCCAGATGAATCCGGAGCCTGTGCCGCGTGGCACTGACATCACATTCCGGCTCCAGAAATCCACAACCGCCGCCTTGGTTGAGATGAAGACAACCGAGTCGCGCGAATGCTCGAACAGTTCTATGGTGGCACTCTCTTCCGGTGACAGATTGCCTCGCGGCGTGATGGGCCGCGGCGACACGGCGCCGCGTGAGTCAGTGGCGGCGTTCATCGCCGCCGCTTCGCTCCAGAAGGTTATCGCGGCGGTTGCGGCCAACATCAGCGCGGGCAGGCAACACCAACGGGCGACTCTCACGGTACTCCTCCACATCATCAGGTAACGGCTAAGAGCCGCATGTCTCCTCTCGCTCCCGGGATCCAGCCGCGTGACCGACCGGGACAGACTCGATCGACCTGGAGAAAGTTCCTGGTGGAGGAGCTGGCCGTGGCGAGCCAGCTACGATGGTGCCAGTCAACATTCACACCTCCTGCAGGCGAAGGCGACAGGTCTTACGGATGGGCTGCAATCCGGTACGGGAGTATGAATCGACCACGGCATGACATCGGCACCCACCTGGAGTGGGTACAAATGTCGTCGTCCTGAATTTCGATCAGCCCACACGGAAGGGACTGAAGGTCGTGTCCTCGGATCGAAATCGGGAAAGTCCGTCCCGAGAGAAGCGGGGACACAGCCGCACATGGGTCTGCGATATCGGGCTACCCGAGATAGACGACCTGGCTGAGCCCCGCGCGCAGGAGCTGGAATGACAACGCTGTCCGCCCTCCCGTGGGGGTCAGATCCGAAAAGGACGGACAGCGTATCGCGCGGGTCGGATTACTTCACAGTAATCCGGCGAGGTTGGGCTTTCGGCTGCTTGGGAATGAGGATTTCCAATACACCGTTACGACCGGAGGCGTTGACATTCTCGGCGTCCGCGGTGTCGGGCAACACGAAACGGCGGTAAAACCGGCCTAAGCGACGCTCGATCCTCTGTTGCTGGGGTTGTTCCACCCCCTTGGAGCCAACGGCCTTCTCTTCGGTCCTGCTCCCAGCGACCGTCAGCACTCCGTTGTCCAGTGTGATTTCTACGTCCTTCGGCTCGACTCCGGGCACATCCAGCAGGAGCTGGAATCGATCGGGGAATTCGCGCACGTCGACCGCCGGAATCCACTCTGAGGTCGCACTGTTGCCTTCGGCCTCACTGAGATTGCCAAAGACGCGATTGATCTCGTTCTGCAACTGGGATACCACGTTCCAGGGTTCATAACGCGTAACAGCCATGACTATTCCCTCCTTCTGTGGGCACGCTGTCAATTGAGAGCGCCTTGACGGTAGGGCACCCCCTGGACCGCCATATAGGGGGCCTTCGAAGGTCTTCAAGGGGGGGCTCATGGTGGGGCCAATCGGCCTGAGAAGATCCGTCTCCTGAGACCGGGATTGAACTCGCGCAAGGGTGTACCCAGAACGGGCCCCGGCGTGCAGTGCACCTGGTTGGGCCATCCGCCGGTGTCCGACCCGATATATCCGAACGAAGGGTCGTCATTGTGGCCCGGACCGGCTCGGTGCAAGGGGAATATATTGGGCTTGCTGATGGCATGGAATCGGTTCGTCGGAATCAGCATGTTGCTTTATGGTCTCATCAATCCAACTGGAGTGATTCCGGGTCTATGTCAGCCTGGTTCGCAAGGTGTCCGTAGCCCGAGCCCACCGGATCATTCTGAGCGCGTCCGCCGCGGTAGCAACGCTGCTCGCCGCTGCTGCCATCTTTGGCGAGCGGATACTGTCTTTCTTCGAAATGGCCAGAGGGCCAAACAACACTCGCCGACCGCTATAAGTGTCATAGTTGGGCGAAGAGCCCGACCGGGTTTGATCCAGCCCGGCCTGGCGGCGCCGCATCGGACTTCTGCCAGGCGCGCCGAATATCGACTAGGCATGACGGCCTGTCTCGAGGCTGCGGGGTTACAGCCTCAAGTAGATGTACCGCCAGGGGGGCCGACGCGCGCCTCGAGGCGTTATCGCAAAACCCATAGGCCTGCGCGTCGGGCGACTTCGCCTGCGGGACCGTCCTTCGCCTCCGCCTGCCCGGCGTCCGAGGCCCCCTCTTGAAGATGTTCGCGCCGTGAATATCATTAGCACTCGCGTACTCCGAGTGCCAAGGTAGATCGAAGTATCCTATAAAATCAATGAGTTAGGAGGTACCGTGAATATCCGTCCATTGCACGACCGGGTCGTCGTCAAACGCGAAGCCGCAGAGCACAAGTCACCGGGCGGCATCGTCATTCCCGATACCGCCAGCGAAAAGCCGACCTTCGGGAAGGTCATTGCGGTGGGACAGGGAAAGGTTCTGGACAACGGCCAGATCCGCGCCATCGATGTGAAGGTGGGAGATCGGATTCTGTTCGGCAAGTACAGCGGGACCGAAGTCAAGGTCAACAACGAGGAACTGGTCGTCATGCGCGAGGAAGACGTCATGGCGGTCGTTGACCGCTCATAACCTCGATTATTTCAACTTAACCACACCATTATTTATGGAGGACGAGTAATGGCCGCGAAAGAAGTCAGTTTCAACGACGAGGCCCGGCAACGGATGTTCCGCGGGGTCAACGTACTGGCGAATGCCGTGAAGGCGACGCTGGGCCCCAAGGGCCGCAACGCCATCATCGAAAAGAGCTTTGGAGCCCCCACGATCACGAAGGACGGTGTTTCGGTCGCCAAGGAGATCGAGCTGCAGGACAAGCTGGAAAACATGGGTGCCCAGCTGGTGAAGGAAGTGGCATCCAACACCGCGGATGAGGCGGGCGACGGTACCACCACGGCAACGGTGCTGGCGCAGGCGATCATCCGGGAAGGATTGAAAGCCGTCGCCGTCGGCGCCAATCCCATGGATCTGAAGCGCGGCATCGACAGGGCGACCGCAGCCGCCGTCGAGGAACTGCGCAAACTCTCCATCCCCTGCAAGGACTCCAGGGCGATTTCCCAGGTCGCGACGATTTCCGCCAATGCGGATCAGGACATCGGTAAGACCATCGCCGAAGCCATGGAGAAGGTCGGTAAGGAAGGCGTGATCACCATCGAAGAGGGCTCCGGCTTCGAGAACGAGCTGGAGATCGTCGAGGGCATGCAGTTCGATCGCGGCTTCCTGTCGCCGTACTTCATCAATGATCAGCAGGCGCAGAGCGCCGAGCTGGAGAAGCCCTGCATCCTGCTCGTGGACAAGAAGCTGTCCAACATCCGCGAGCTTTTGCCGATACTGGAGGCCGTGGCCAAGTCGGGACGCCCGTTGCTGATCGTCGCGGAAGACGTGGAAGGCGAGGCCCTGGCGACCCTGGTGGTCAACAACCTGCGCGGCATCGTGAAGGTGGCCGCGGTGAAGGCACCTGGATTTGGCGACCGCCGCAAGGCCATGCTGCAGGACATCGCCATTCTGACAGGCGCGAAGGTCATTTCCGAAGAGCTTGGACTGACTCTCGAGAAAGCCACGATTGACAGCCTGGGTGAAGCCAAGAAAGTGGTTGTCGAGAAGGAGAACACCACCATCATCGACGGCGCCGGAAAGCAGGCCGACATCAAGGCGCGCGTCGCGAGTATCCGTCAGCAGATCGAGGAGACCACCTCGGACTATGACAAGGAGAAACTCCAGGAGCGCGTCGCGAAACTCTCCGGCGGCGTCGCGGTGTTGAAAGTCGGAGCCGCGACCGAAGTTGAGATGAAGGAGAAGAAGGCGCGCGTGGAAGACGCGCTGCATGCGACGCGGGCTGCCGTGGAGGAGGGCGTTGTACCTGGTGGCGGCGTGGCGTTGATCCGGGCATTGAAGGCGGTGGAGAAACTCGCCGGTCAGAATGAGGACCAGACGCACGGCATCAAAATCCTGGCCCGTGCCATGGAGGAGCCGTTGCGTCAGATCGTGTCCAACGCGGGTGACGACGCTGCGGTGGTGTTGAATCGGGTGAGAGACGGGAAGGGCAATTTCGGTTTCAACGCCGCCAATGGCGAGTACGGCGACATGATCGAGCTGGGCATTCTGGATCCCACCAAGGTGACGCGTCTTGCTCTGCAGAACGCGGCCTCGGTTTCCGGATTGTTCCTCACGACGGAAGCCTCGATTGCCGAAGCGCCCAAGGCGAAGTCGCGCACAGCGGCGCAACCGCCGTCCGACCTCGATATGTAACCGCAAGAAGGCAGGCGGCGGGCATCTGCCCGCCGCCGCGACGTGGAAGGGGATCCGACAGGGGCCCGGCACGAGCCGGAACCAAGCGCATGCAACACATCGAATTGCAATAGGACAGTACGATGAACGCACGCAGACTTCGCAATCATCTGGCATCACAATCCGTGGCCCGGTTCCGACTGATGGGGTGGGTCATGCTGATGATGTTCACATTGGTGCGGATGGCCCCGGCCCTGGGGTCGACCGACCACTCCGGTGGAGGGTCACGGTGGCACACGCGACTGTCTGCCTTGCAGGCCAGCGCGGATTTCAGCCCGCAGAAATAGCCGTCGGTCGCGTTCCACCAGCCCGACCACGTCAGTGCCACTGGAGGCCCTCTTCCGAGGCGTTCGCTTAAAACCCGGCTGGTTCGAAGTCCGTCGCTAAGTCGTGTTCGCGTGACCCGTTTTCGGAACAGGTTCCGCCGTTCCGGACCACTCATTCCCCCCGAGGGTCGCCGGTGATGTAATGAATCACCAGACCCTGTCCGACAGAGTCACAGGCGTGACAACATCGTGCCTGGCAACCGGGGGCGACGATGGACATACACGAATATCAGGCGAAGCAGCTGCTGTCCGGATTCGGCGTTGAGATTGCGCGGGGGAGTGTCGCCTACAGCGCGGACCAGGCTGTATTCGTCGCCACGGAACTCGGAGGCTGGCACTGGGCCGTAAAGGCCCAGATTCACTCGGGCGCCCGTGGCAAGGCAGGCGGCGTGAAGCTGTGCCGGACCTATCACGAGGTGTCCGAGGCGGCAAAGGGCATGCTGGGAAAGCGCCTGGTCACCGGGCAGACAGGTCCGGAGGGCAAGATCTGCCAGCGCGTGTACGTGGAGGTCGCCGAGCCCTTCGAGCGTGAGATATATCTCGGGTTCGTGCTGGATCGGAAGCTGCAGCGCATCAGAGTGATCGCTTCGGGGCGCGGCGGGATGGAGATCGAGGAGCTGGCGCGCTCCCATCCGGAATCGATTCAGCAGATCCAGGTCGAGCCCGCGGTGGGTCTGCAGCCGTTCCAGGCGCGTGAGCTGGCATTTGGACTCGGCTTGAACCTGAAGCAGGTCAGTCGGGCCGTGACGGTCATCATGGCCTGTTATCGCGCCTTCCGTGACCTGGACGCCACCATGATCGAGATCAACCCACTCGTGGTTACGAAGGACAATCGTGTGTTGGCACTGGACGCCAAGATGTCGTTCGACGACAACGCCCTATTCAGGCGTCCTGCTGTATCCGAAATGCGCGATGAGTCCCAGGAGGATCCGCGCGAAGCGCAGGCGGCGCGAAACGGTCTGAACTATGTGGGTCTCAGTGGCGATATTGGCTGCATCATCAATGGCGCCGGACTCGCCATGGCTACCATGGACATGATCAAACATGCCGGCGGCGAGCCGGCCAACTTCCTCGATATCGGCGGCGGCGCATCGCCCGAGCGCGTTGCCGAGGCTTTCCGGCTCGTTCTCTTCGACGGAAACATACGAGCAATACTCGTAAACATTTTCGCCGGTATCAATCGTTGTGACTGGGTAGCTCAGGGTGTAGTGCAAGCTGCCCAGGGCCTGAAGATCCCGTTGGTGCTGCGCCTCGCCGGTACGAACGTGGCCGAAGGGCAGCGCATCATCCGCGAGAGCGGGTTGCCCATCATCAGTGCCGATGACCTGCTGGACGCAGCCCGAAAAGCCGTGGCGGCCGCTCGAGCTTCGGGGGAGCGGCGATGAGCATCCTGATCGACGAAACAACTCCCGTGATCATCCAGGGCATCACGGGCGACAAGGCGACATTCCATGCCAAGGAGATGATTGCGTACGGTACTCGTGTCGTCGGCGGCGTTACACCCGGCAAGGGTGGACAAAAACATCTCGACCGTCCGGTGTTTGACACAGTCAAATCCGCTGTGAAGGAGACGGGTGCTCAAGCAAGTCTCGCTTTCGTCCCGCCGCCCTACGCGGCCGATGCGCTCATGGAGGCAGCGGATGCGGGGCTGAGACTCGTGTGCATCATCACCGATGGCATTCCTGCTCAGGACATGATGCGGGTGAAGCGCTATCTGATGCGGTACAAGCGGGAGAACCGGACCATGATCGTCGGGCCGAACTGCGCCGGCATCATCAGCCCGGGAAAGGCCATGCTGGGCATCATGCCGGGCCATATCTACCAACGTGGTCCTGTAGGAGTGGTGTCACGATCCGGCACACTGGGATACGAGGCCGCGGCGCAGATGAAAGCCGTGGGCGTGGGAATCTCCACCAGCGTCGGCATTGGGGGCGATCCCATCAACGGCAGTTCCTTCATCGATCATCTTGAGCTCTTCGAGAACGATCCCGAAACACGGGCCGTCATCATGATTGGCGAGATCGGCGGTCCTCAGGAAGCGGAAGCCTCGGCCTGGATCAAGGCGAATATGAGCAAGCCCGTGGTCGGCTACGTGGCCGGCATTACGGCACCGAAAGGACGCCGAATGGGGCATGCCGGAGCCATCATTTCCGCCGAAGGCGATACGGCTGCGGAGAAGACTGAAATCATGCGCTCCTTCGGCCTGCATGTGGCACCGAGTGCCGCCGAGCTGGGATCGACCGTCGCCAGGGCGCTCGCCACGGTAGCCTGATCGGCCGGGTCACTCACCGCCATCTCGAGGTTCCGCATGAGTTTTACCTCCATCGCATCGGCGACACCCAGACTCCATCGTTCCGAACTCGCGGTACCCGGATCCAATACCGCCCTGTTCGAGAAGGCCGCGCGAAGTGCGGCGGACGTCATCTTCCTGGACGTTGAGGATGCCGTGGCGCCCGATGACAAGGAGCAGGCCCGGAAGAACATCGTCCAGGCTCTGAATGAGGTTGATTGGGGCGCGAAGACCATGATGGTGCGCATCAACGGCCTCGACACCCATTATATGTACAGGGACGTCGTGGACATCGTCGAGACATGCCCTCGTCTCGACATGATCCTGATCCCGAAGGTTGGCGTGCCTCAGGATGTGTACGCGCTCGACATGCTGGTCACGCAGATCGAAGCCGCGAAGAAGCGCGAAAAACGTATTGGCTTCGAGGTCCTGATCGAAACGGCCCTCGGAATGGCCAATGTCGAGGCCATTGCGCAGTCGAGCCGGCGGCTCGAGGCAATGAGCTTCGGAGTGGCGGACTATGCTGCTTCGACCCGCGCCCGCACGACGGTGATCGGAGGAGTGAATCCGGACAGCGGCGTACTGACGGACAAGGATTCGGCGGGAAACCGCCAGTATCACTGGACGGATCCATGGCACGCTGCCCAAACGAGGATGCTCGTCGCGTGCCGTGCCTACGGACTACGTCCGATAGATGGCCCCTTCGGTGACTTTGGTGATCCGGACGGCTACATCGCCGCGGCCAATCGCGCGGCAGTACTCGGGTATGAGGGCAAATGGGCCATTCATCCCTCGCAGGTCGACTTGGCGAACCGGATCTATACACCTTCGGCTGCCGAGGTGGCCAAAGCCGAGCGGATCATGGAAGCCATGGCTCAAGCGGCCCGGGAAGGCAAGGGTGCCGTGTCACTCGATGGGCGGCTCATCGACATGGCCAGCATTCGCATGGCTGAGGCCCTGCTCGCGAAGGCCAGGGCGATGCGCGAAGGCCGCTAGTTACGCGCGGACCGAAGGTTCTGACGCAGAGGCTGAGTAGCGGCGCTGCCCCACGGACAACTGCGTCTCTTGTTTTCACTTAATTTCCCGGAAGCCTGGCAAGTCACTCGTCTCCGCGGCTGACGATCCGGACTACGCATCCAGCATCCGTGCTTACAGGGGATGTTGCTCGCAGTGCTCTCTCAGGTCTCTGATGAAGTCTCCATCGTCAAGTGACTCTTGGCGGTTGCCATCGTTCGCGGATCGTCCGATCGCCCCCGAAGGCGCTGACTTCAAGCGGCGCTTCGGTTCTGCCTTGGCGAACCGGAAGATTGCCCGTTCCACATCGACGCCCCGCCATCGCTGAACGGTTCCTTCGGTGCACTGCCACGTCACACCAAGCACATTGAGCTGATCGCGCAGCTGGCGGAGGCGCAAACACCACGCCTGATACGTCAATTGGACAGTGCGACTTAGCACCGTTGCACGCTGCATAATCCCACTAGACCCGCGCATGATCGCGGGTCGTCCCAGCATTGGACCTGCGAGTCCGGAATCGGCCAGAAAACTGTTGATTCGGTTGTCGTAGACGCCGGCGTTCACCGGGTCGACATATGCGATTATCTTGGAAGCGAACGGGATTTGACCCAACTGCCGGAGCGGCTTGAGAGTGGCAAGTGCATCGCCCCATCGCGCACTCATGCAGCGCGACCTCGCGTGCCGGACCACCTCGGCCACGAATGGGGCGTCAGCGATAGGATGCTTCGTGTAGTAAAGGTTGGCGCGACTTCTGGCACGAGACGCGCTCGAGGTGATGTAGCCCCAATAGATGACAGAACCGCACGCCAGCCAAACGTCGGGGGCGATGGGTGAGGCCAGCAGTACCTGTTGATAACTGTCGAGCGTCAGATCCGTGACCGTCGGTCTGGAGTCAAAATGTAGCGCCGCAGAACCTCCCGTAATGCGCGCCCAAGGATAATCGTATCGATCGCGCGCCTTCCTGAATAGCTCGGCGAGTCGTGCCTTCAATGCAGTGTCTCCAGGGGTTCATATTCGAGGGATAGGTCCATGCTCTTGAGGCCGACCGCGCAGCGCCACTCCTCGATCCCGGATTGCAGCCGCTCACAGGCGTCGTCGTAGCCAGAAGCTGACGACGTCGCGGGGCCCGTGGCGGGCGGATTCTGGGCCAGCCAGGCGACCACTGCGCGTGCGTCTGCGGACAGCCGCATGAGTGCGGCGGCCAGGCTCCGACCAGGGCAGGCCAGGACGAAGGAGAGCCCGGGGGAGCCGCTGATCAAGAGATGCTGCACGTCAAAAGACACTCTTCATGCATCGGTTGCGAGGACGGCCGTGCGCCGGGCGCATCGGGTGCGAGCATCCGACGCAGCTCCGTGAGATCACGCCGCAAGTGCGGAAAGAGACCGGCCAGCTGGCAGTGAGGATGCAGGTATCTCGCGAACTTGCCAGCTTTCCCGTTTATCACAGGACGACCTCCCGAGTGCTGGCAGGGGCCGGGAGAGTACGGACTTCAGAGTTGAGTTCAAGTCGTCTCACTGTGTTCTTTTACCCGGCGGCGAGCCGCAAACCAGCAAGAGCGCCGCAAATCGATGACTTATGTCAGCTTGACGATCAGGGCCTCCAGCACTGGCATCTTGCTCAGCACCATGCCCCTCATTTGGCGGGTTCGCACCTTTGCCCGCGTGTTTCGGGGTTTGCCGTAGAGGAACATCAGCCAGTTGAGCAGGGATCTGCGGTACAAATCGTCGCTGATGGCATATTTCTGCCGGAGGCGATCCGCACCGGTTCGCAATCGTCGATACTTATCGAGTACAAACTGCGGGAAGGGCGGCGAGTGCCTGTTTCCCGCGGGCACACAGTTGAGGAAGTGGACGATATACACATCCGACTCTTTGAGATCAGCTGTGAGCTTTCCACCACCGCGACCTGACTGCTTGAGCGCTTTTCTGGCGCTCGATGTGCCATCCCGAAAATCCTCGAAGAAACTGCATTTCGTCTCGATCCAGAATTCGGCGCCCCCGCGTTTGAGGGCTACGAGATCCAATCCACCCTTCCTACCGAAACGCTTATCCATTACGTATGTGGCACTGCGCGAGCTCTTTTCCCAGGCGCGTCCGATCAAGAGCTTCAGCTGCATCTCGATCTTTCCATTCCAAAGGAGGCTCCGATCAGGCCGGTTCCTGAGCTCCCGCCGCACGATAGCCAGGCACTTGGCGACAGGGTCGGTCGGCGGCACGGCGGCTCCCCACTTTCCGCCCTGCCGCAGCTGCTTCCTGAGCAGTCCCTCTCGTATGGAGCGAGAGTCGCTTGGGCGGACACCTGCTTGCCGCAGGAGATTGCAAACATGTCGCCCGAAGCGATGTTCTGTCCGCTTGCGTTTCACCTTTGACATAGGAATCGCCTCAGCGAGACGAGCGCATAAGTGTCGCGGCCGCAATAAGCCTTGAGGCGCGCTTCGAGCTCAGCGCGGCGGGCGGTAGAAGTCTGCGGCTCGAGGAACTCGAGGTAGGCCATCTGCGCGCTGCCGCCATCCTTTACTTCGGTCAGTCCATCGTACGTCAGCGAAGGATCGATGGTCGGAATGACCTGCTTGATCGACCAGGTGCCGCGCATCAACGGGTGGTAGTAGGCGGCCCGGGTGACCGGCAGCAGATCAACGATGCGCCGCACCACGCGCGCGAAGGAAGGCTTCAGCGCGGGAAACAGCCGCGCGAGGAGAGTGAGCGCGCCGCGCTCGAGTGGCGCGTTGTAAACGAAGAGGGGTCCGCGCGAGGGCAGCGCGGCGAGCAGGGCCTCCGCCAGTTCCTCTAGTCCGCCTGACATGTTTGCCGACAGATGCTCGACATGTCGGACGCTTCCATCGGCCTCTTCGATATGCAGGGACCATTGAAAAGGGCACTGTTCATAAGGGCCGGTCCCGATCACTCGCGGCACGGCAAGCGGCAAGGTCTCGAAATCGAGATACAGGTAAGGGGGCTTCAGTGCCCGGAGCTTGCGGGTCGCGCGCGGATCAAAGTACGGTTTGCCGGAGAGCGTCGCCGCGCGGACACGAAGATGGTTCTCACTCCTCAACCGGTCGGCCGGAACGGACTTGAGATCGTGGATTCCCTCTGCCATGAGAGCCGCAGCCACCTTGCCGCCCCGCGGCAGGATCGATACTGGGAATTCGGGACCCGGCGGGAGCGAAGCACTGCATCTCTCCATGAAGGGGCAGGGGTAGGGCGAGTCGCAGTGTTCGCCGATCACAACCTCGGGCGCCGATGGGCGCGCCATGACGGCGAGACTTTCGTCCGCCAGCCTGGGGATCGTCGCTTTGAGTTTGCGGACCTCTGCCGTTACATCCCGTTCGGCGACCAGGCCGTCGTATTGGCCTGCACCCCGCAGTCGAAACTCGTTGTTGACGTGCCCGATGTAGGTGCGCTTGAGAGGAATGCCGGCACGCTCGAGCACCAGCGCCTGGAAAGCGGCGTCTGGCAGGTGCTCCTCCTTCACCCTCGTCGAGACCTTGTTCTCAATGAGGTCAAAGCCCTTGCCGTTTCGCCGCAGCACGTCGGTGATCGCCGCCCACTCGCCTGCGCGAAATGCCGCCTGATAGAGCACTTCGACGTCGCCGGCGGCGAAAGCCCTTTGGGTTGCTTCCACCGCACCCACCAATCCGCCGTCCCGGCTGATGACGGTGCCCTGCTGGGCGGCTTGAACAATCCGGTCGAATTCCCGGCCGTTGATCAGCTGCATGGAGACCGCCCGGCGCCCCTGAAGCGGCTGATGTACCTCGTACCACAGGCGCTTGGCGCACTGCTGGCCCGACATGAAGAGCGTCTTGGTAAGCGGCGGCATCGGAAGATGGGACGGGCGATCTTAGAGACATTGTAGCCACTTTCCTTCCCGCGATTGTTGACGCTGCGCACAACCCGACTTGTTAGTTCCGCGAAGATCGGCGGACTCCAGCGCGCAATTGGATGAAGACGCGGTGCGCTTTGTAGAGTTCGTCTGGCACCTCAAGCGGTTGCCGAGTTCATACCCAAGGTCCGCTCGCGGAGGATCGGGTGCGCACTTCGCGGACTAGGGGTTCTGACCGAGTGCCTGCGCCGCGGCGCAAACCGCACCCACGAGCCCCGCGCGATCACCCAGCCGGCTGGGTGCAATGGCGATGGGTCGCGAGAAGAGCTCGGGTAAGACTCGTCGGACACGCTCGTAGAGTTCGGGACGCACGCCGATGCTGCCCCCGAACACGATGAGCTCCAGATCGAGAAGCGATTGCAGAGTCACGACGGCGATCGCCACCCAGCGGGCCGTCGTGTCGAGCACCGACTCCGCCACTTTATCGCCTTGCTCGAGCAGCCTGAAAATGTCGCGCACCGTGTTGGCTCCGGTGCCGCCGTGGCGGCGATACCGGTCAACGATGGCGGCTGAGCCCACCTCGAGTTCGAAAGCCCCGGTGACGGAGGTCTGCGCGGTCGGGTCGCGCCCGATGGGCAGGTCCGCGATTTCACCCGCCGAGCCGCGCGCCCCGCGAAATATCCTGTTATCGATGAGCAGGCCGAGTCCGGCGCCGGTTCCGAGCGACAGGAACGCGGCGTTACGACAGCCGCTGGCACACCCGTGCGCCTGCTCGCCGAGCATGGCGAGATTCACGTCGTTCTCGATGGCCACATTCGACCCGAAACGGCCGCGCAGATAATCGAGGACATCCATGTCCTCCAGGCCGGCGATGTTGGGAGCGAGTGACACGCGGCCCGTGCGAGGATCGACCGCTCCTGGAATGCCCACCATCACATGACGTGCCTGCTTGACGTCGATGCCGGTGGATTGTGCCAATCGGCCGGCGCACGCAACGATCTGTTCGGCCACGTGCGCTCCGCCGCGCGGGTCCGTGGGCTCCGTCAGTTCCGTGACGATCCGGCCCTGCGCATCGGCCAGGGCCGCGGCGAGCTTGGTACCGCCGAGGTCAGCTCCAAAACAGTAGGTCGCTTCGCGTGGCATCGACGTACGCTACAGGGCCCGGGCCGGAGGCAGAGGCAGGGCCGCCGCGAGCTCGGCGATGCCGAAGAATTCATCGTGCAGGCGGCGCAGGGCGACGGACAGGGCGCCCACGACGCCTGCCCGCTTGCCGAGCGTGCTGGTGCGAATCTCCACCTGGCGCGGTGCAAGCTGCAAGAGCACACGCGCCACCTTGTCGGCAAAATCCGCACGGGCTCCGATCGAACCACCCAGGACGAGCAGTTGCGGATCCACCGTGGCGATGACCGTAGCCGCCGCCAGGCCAATCAGCCGCGCCGTCTCATCGACCACACCGGCGGCGATCGGATCGCCCGCCTGCGCGCGTTCGAAGACCTGTCTGGCCGACTCCACCTCGGAACCGCCGGCCTCGCGGTACCGACGCACGACCCCCGCGGCACCCACCTGGTATTCGAGACACCCCTGCAGGCGGGACTCGGCCTGCAGCGGATCGCCACCGATGGGCAGATAGCCGATCTCCCCGGCAGCACCGTTCTCGCCGCGAATCAGCTGGCCGTTGACGTAGAGTCCCAGTCCGACGCCCGTGCCGAGCGCGAGGAAGGCCACGTTGGCCACGTTCCGCGCGCAGCCGTGCCAGATCTCGCCGAGCAGGGCGAGATTGATGTCATTCTCGAAGGTGACGGGACTGCCGAGTTTCTCGCCCAGCAGGCCCACGACATTGAGATGATCCAGGCCGGCGATGTTGGGAGCCATCTCGATGGCGCCGCTCCTGGGGTTCACTACACCGGGTGTGGCCAGCACGATGGAGCGGATCCGGCTGGGGTGTGTATGGTTGTCACGCGCCAGTCGGTCCGAGAGTCTGGCGATCTGGTCGAGCACCCAGGCGCCACCGCGGGTGTCGGTCGGTTCGTCGGCCTCGGCCACGACCCTGCCTGCAATATCGGCGAGCGCGACCGTCAGTCGTCGGGCTCCCAGATCGATGCCCAGCACGTGACCGCCTTCCGGGCTCAATTCGTACAACACGGCAGTCCGTCCGACGTTGCCGCTGGTTCTGCCGACCGGGTGAGCCAGCCCCTGCTGCTCGAATGCGTCGATGACTTCCGAAGTGGTCTGCTTCGACAGCCCTGTCACCTTGGCAAGGTCGGCTCGCGAGATGGGTCCCCGGTGCAGTAGTGCCTCGAATACGCTCCGCCGCGACAACTGCCGGCTCACGCTGGCCAGGGGCTGGGAAGGCATGGGCATTCTCGTTTGATTCGTCATCCCGCCGAACTATCATAACCTTATCGGGCCTCAATTCCAGCCCTTATTGACCCAAAACGCCCTTCAGTGGCACTATTGATTCGTCAAGCGCCCGAATAAATAGACGCGGTAACGCACACAGATGAGCGCGGGAATCGGCCATCGGGGTCGACGAGCCGGGGACTCGCCGACGCCATTTCTGACTGTAGCAGCGGGTGAGTCACCTGCTCTCCTCCCGTCGACGTTGCGCACTGCGAGAAGTATGCGTGGCCCCAATGCCGGCAGCAGTCTCGTTGCAATGGCCGTCGCATCGCTGGCGACCATTGGGATAGCAACCACGACGCAAGCGGCATCTACGTGGTCGCTGTTACCCCAGCCCGCCGGTGTGCGCCTTGCCGGTTCGGGGGTCGTCAAGGTCGCTGACGGCGCTCTGGTTGCAGTGCGTGGCGCTCAAGTCCAGCAAGTGCAGCCCATGGCAGATCGGTTCATGCAGCTGGTGGCCAACACGCGCGGCCTGCACTTGCACGCCGCAACTGCAGCCGACGCGCACCCTGCAATCACATTCCAGGTGGATCCTCGTGCGAGTGTAGAAAGCGATAGCGGTTATCGCATCGTCATTGGCGCCGAAGGTATCCACGTCATTGCGCATTCGCCGGCCGGTGCATTCTATGGCGGTGTCACCCTCTGGCAGTTGCTGACACCGTCCGGGTGGATCCGGGGCACTCCCGCCGAGATTCCCGAAGGTGTCATCGACGATCACCCGCGTTTCGCATGGCGCGCGCTGTTACTGGATTCAGGCCGACATTTCCAGAGCGTGGCCGACATCAAGACATTGATCGACTGGATGTCGCTCGACAAGCTCAATGTGCTGCTGTGGCATCTGACCGAGGATCAGGGCTGGCGCCTCGAGATCACCCAGTATCCCGAGCTCACGAAAACCGGTGCCTGTCGCAAGGCGGTGGGCCTCGACATCGAACTGACCGGCGCTCCCGACAAGCCCTACTGCGGCTTTTACACGCAAGCCCAGGTGCGCGACATCGTGCGCTACGCGGCCGACCGGTTCGTCACCATCGTGCCGGAGATCGACCTGCCCGGACACTCGCAGGCGGCGGTGGCCACGTATCCGTGGCTTGGCGTCAGTGGCGAGCGGCCGCCGGTGTGGACCGACTGGGGCGTGAGCCCCTGGCTGCTGAAACCTGACGAGAAGACCCTGCAGTTCGTCGACGACGTGCTCGACGAGGTGATGCAGCTGTTCCCCTCGAAATACATCTCGATCGGCGGCGACGAAGCCGACAAGCAGCAGTGGAACGCCTCGCCCGAAATGCGTGCGCGGATGCAGAAGCTCGGGCTCGCGAACATGGATCAGTTGCAGGGCTGGTTCACCAGTCAGATCGCAGACCATCTGGTCAAACACGGGCGCACGCCGGTCGGCTGGGACGACGAACTGGTGGCCGGCGCGAAACTTCCGGCGTCGCAACGGGTGATGTCATGGCACGGCGGCGATGACGAACACGTCGCCCTCGAAGCTGTCGCCCAGGGCCACGAAGTCGTTCTCGCGCCAGAGGGTTCGCTGTACTTCGACCACTATCAATCGGAATTGCCCGACGAATGGACGGGGCAGCCCCCCATGGTGACGCTGCGCCAGGCCTACGACGCCGCGGTCATCCCGAACGGCGCAACCCCAGCCGAGGCGAAGCAATTCGTCGGCGTGCAGGGCAATCTCTGGACCGAGTACATGACGAGCTTCGCGCATGACCAGCATGCGCTCTACCCGCGAATCGCCGCATTGTCGGAACTCGGCTGGTCGGCGGCGGGTGCGCATGACTGGAACGGTTTTCTGCTGCGCCTGACCGCTGAACTCGCTCGCTATCGTTCGCTCGGCATCGGATATGCCGACACCCCGTTTGCACCCGCAATTGAAGTGACCGCGAGTCGGGAGGGAATGCTACGGGTCGCGCTGTCCAACCAGGTGCAGTTCGGCGAGATCCGCTACACCACCGACGGTTCTGCGCCGACTTCCACGTCCACGCAGTACGACCGCCCGCTGGAGTTCGCCACGAAGGGCAGGACCACGCTGCGAGCAGCCACTTTCACTTCCGGCGGGTTCGACCTGGCTGGGCCCCGGACCAAGGTGCTCGACTCCACGACTCTGCTTCATCGCGACGGCAGTGAGCTTGCATCCTGCTCCAACGAGGCGGGAATGCGCCTGGATGGCAGTGGGCCGGCGCAGGGTCCGAGACCCGTTTACAAGGCGGATGTCGGCGACATGTGCTGGCAGTGGCGCCGTGCGCCGATGGAAGGCATCGAGCGCGTCACTCTGACGGTCGGACGTGTGGCATGGCGCTTTGGCGACGAAGCCAAGGGAGCGGTCGTGCGCCCCAAGGCCAGTGCGGCCGGGGAGTTCGAAATCCATGCTGATTCCTGCAAGGGGCCTTTGCTCGCGCGAGCGCCGCTGACGGCCGCGTCGCGGGGCGACGGGCAGAGCGAGCTCAACGCAACGGTTTCCGCATCGAAGCTGAATGACTCTCGTGATCTGTGCATTGTAGCGACCGGCGACCCACGCGATGGTCAATGGGTGCTGGCGCGAGTGGCCTTGTCGAAATAGGCGGGACGCACACCGTCAGGGCATCAGGGACTCGGAAAGATAACAATCCAGAGGTGAAGGCCGTGTCAAACGTATATCGCAAGCACCCCGTGGCAATTGCCGTATCCATGGCATTGCTCGCCGCCGCGGCCGCATCAGCCACGGCATCCGGGAACACGGGTGCCCCGGCGGAGAACGCGGGGGCACCGGACCCTGCGCAGCAGGATGCGACGACCGTACCGGCACCGGATATCAAAAAAGCCAGGTCCGGGACTACCGACACGGACGACAAGACACTGGAGACGGTCACCGTTGTCGGCGTGCGTCAGTCGCAGATCAAATCGATCGAAGCGAAGCGCGCGGCTCCGAGTATCCAGGACAGCATCTCGGCCGAGGCCATCGGCCAGTTGCCCGACGTGACCATCACGGACGCCCTTCAGCGAATCACCGGCGTGCAGATCAACCGGGACGCGGGCGTTGGAACCTCAGTAGCCGTCCGCGGCCTGCCCCAGGTCGGCACCATGCTGAACGGTGAGGTATTCATCAGCCCGGATCAGATCGATGCGCAGCAGCCTGACTTCACCACGCTGCCGGCCACTATGTTCAATCAAGTGGACGTCATCAAGTCGCCCACCGCGTCCCAGACCATAGGGGGTATCAGCGGTGCGCTCGATCTGCATACTTTCCGGCCCTGGGATCTGCCGCATGGGTTCACTTACAGCTATTCCGCCGACGGAGAGCGGGGAAGTACCTCCAGGAAGACCGGGCCCGAGGCCAGCGGCCTCATCTCCTACAACGCCGATGGTCGCTGGGGTCTGCAGGTGTCCGGGGACTTCTCGGACACGACGCGGTTCGGAACCGCGGGTGGCGTTAACGCGGGCGGAAACGCAACCGAGAGCCTGGACCAGTATGGCGTGCTACTCCATGGCGAAAACGCGGTCAGCGCGGGCGCCTACAACGGCTTCCTGGGCGCCTGGAACGGCGCACCGATCCCTTCGCAGATCCATCAGTTTCCCGATGGCAGTGTCGATGTGAACGGTGACGGCAAGAATAACGGCGTGTTCATGGGCAGCCAGGACATCGGCCTTTACGACTCCGTGGTGGAGCGCAAACGCCATGCGATCAATGCGTCGTTCCAGGCGGATCTCAGTAACGGGTTCACCTTGACCAGCGACTACTTTTTCGCGCACCAGACACAGTACGATCGCAGCGTCGGCATCCAGTTCAATTCTACCAACTGGCAGGGTGCGACATACGTGCCGCTGCAGTCGCGCGACACCGGCAGCACCGTCATAGGCAGCTACAACACGCCGGGTGACGCCTACGCCGCGTCCTGGGCGGGCTCGCACCTCTACACCACCCAGATCTACGAGAAATATCCGGGTGACGTCGAATCGTACTCGCAGGTGATCCGCAGGGAGTCCGCCGCCCAGAACATCAATCTCCAGGTGGATTTCGACAACGGCGGTCCCTTCAAGGCCAGTGTGCGCGGCGTCCGCGAAACGGCCAAGCAGGAGTACATCGAGACCGACATCAACATCTCCGATTCCGACGGCTGCCTGTGGGCCGACCCCAGCACCTCGCTCCCCTGCGGCACCTTCGTCTATCCGGCTGCGCTGGGCGGGAATCGCGTGTTCAACGCGAATGGAATTCCCCAGAACACGGTACCCATCGTCGCGAACTTTACGGGTCGCAATATCGGGATCACCCTGCCGGCTTCCCTCGCCGCCGACTTCGCCAACCCGAACGCCTGGACGATGAAGACGCTGGAGTCCAACGACGACTACGACCGCCAGACCGCGATCACGGCCCTGCGCTTCGATGGACATTACAAATTCAACGACAGCTTCAACTTCAATTTTGGCGTCCGTAACAGCATCCGCAGCGCCAGAAACGACGGCTTCACCCTGGTCACCCCGGTGTACGCCGGCATAGGTGCCAGTGATCCGAACGGTTGCCTGGTGCGCTATGTCGGTTCGGACGTGATCCTGAGCGGTAATGCGACTGACACGACGCCCAGCACCTGGTGTACGGCCGGCAACGCGGATGGCGCATTCCGCGCCGGCCCACTGTCGTCACAGCAGCTGTCGAAGACCCCCGCGCCGCTCGCCAGCAACTTCCAGCAGTACAACAATCTGCTGGGG
The DNA here is from genome assembly GCA_035542375.1 of Steroidobacteraceae bacterium. Taxonomy (GTDB): domain Bacteria; phylum Pseudomonadota; class Gammaproteobacteria; order Steroidobacterales; family Steroidobacteraceae; genus 13-2-20CM-66-19. The sequence goes on from DATKLO010000078.1 coordinate 30,059, forward strand.
TCGGGCATCACCTTCTGGGCCATCAATCCAAACGCCCTGGACGATCCCATGGGGTACTGGAAGTCGCTTTATCCGAATACCACGACCCAGGCTGCCCCGGGAATCACCTGGGCGGTGTCGATGCGGGAGACCTCGACCTACCTGCAGAGCGACTTCAACGGTCACCTGGCCGGCATGTCCTTCAGCGGCAACCTGGGTGCGCGCCTGATCCACACCGATCTCAGCATCACGCAGCATCTGACCGGTGCGCCCGGGCAATACGGCACCGAACCGGCAGATGCGGGTACCGAGGTGACGCATCGCAGCTACAACGACGTGCTCCCGGCGCTCAACCTGGCGCTCAACGTGACGGACCAGTTCACGACCCGCTTCTCGGTTTCCAAGAACATGATGCCCCTGGATCTGAGCACCTGGGGTGGTGGGCTGCAGCTGAACTACTCGCTGCAGGAAACGAAGACCGGTCCGATCTACCAGGTTGCGACAGGTAACGCGTTCGGCAACCCGTCCCTGAACCCGTGGCGCTCCACGAACTACGGCCTGTCGTTCGAGTACTACATCAACCCCACGAGCATGGTGAACCTCGAGCTGTTCCACATCGACGTGAAGAGCTTTATCTTCAACGGCTCCGTGACCAACTGCGATCTGCCGGACGAGGATGGCGTGGTCCGCCATCACTGCATCGCGATCAACCAGCCGCTGCAGGGCTCGGGAAACAGCATCCAGGGCGCCGAATTCGACTACCGCCAGGGATTCACGTTCCTGCCCGGCCTGCTGCGCAATACCGGCATGGAGTTCAATTTCACCTACGCGCCCAGCAAGACCGGAGAAACGGATCTGGCCGGGAAGCAGATTCCGTTCCAGGACAACTCCACCGAGTCGGGAAACTTCATCCTGTGGTATGACGACAAGCACTTCGAGGTGCGTCTTGCGTACAACTACCGCTCGAAGCGGGCTTTCATGGAAAACGTCGGCGGCATCAGTGGCCTGGAGGAGTACGAGGCGCCCCAGAGGTACCTCGACGCCTCCGCCGCGTTCAAGTTCAGCAAGTACGCCCAACTGTTCGTGGACGCAACCAACCTGACCAACGAATATCAGCGGTTCTACCTGGTCTGGCCGGATCAGTTCGGACACGCGAACTTCTCCGAGCGCATGTTCACTGTCGGCCTGCGGGGGCAGTGGTGATCGATGCCCCGGGAGCGGCTGATATGACGCGCAGGCGGTGCCTGCCCCCAATCCGGGTCACTGGAGCGCTGATGACGCTGGGGGTGGTTGCGGCGCTGGCGAGCACATCACTCGCTGGCGCCGAGAGCGCCTTCGCTCCGACCCGGGTGGATGGCGGCGCAGGGTCTGCAACCCGGATCGCTCACTGGCAGATCCAGTCCAGTTCCAAGGCCCAGCAGGACGGTGCCGAAATCTCCTCGCCCGGGTTGTCGACGCAGGATTGGTTCCCGGTGAGTGGCCGGGCGACAGTCATGGCCGGGCTGATTGAGAACGGCAAGTATAAGGACGTGTTCTACAGCGACAACCTGCGCGCAGTGGAGGAGCCGGACGCCAGCGGCACCATGTTCGTGATTCCCTGGTGGTACCGCTCCGAGTTCACCGTTGCGGCAGGCGCCCAGGGCCTGCGCACGCTACTGCGTATCAACGGCATCATCCCGGGCGCAGACGTGTGGCTGAACGGGAAACTGGTTGCCGACAAGGCAGACATCGCGGGTGCTTATCCTGTTCGCGAGCTCGATGTGACGCGCCTGGTGCACGAAGGCGCCAACATCCTGGCACTGCGCGTCCATGCAGGCGATCCGAGGACCGACCTGTCGATTGGTTGGGTCGACTGGAACCCATCGCCGCCGGACAACAACATGGGCCCGTGGCGGGGCGTGGATATCGTGCGCAAGGGGCCTGTCGAGATTCTTCCGCAGGTGACCTCGGAGTTGTCGCTTCCCGATCTTGCACGCGCCGCGCTGACCGTGAAGGTGCGAGCTCGCAACGTCGACGCGTCGGCCCACGAGGCAACGATCTCAGGAATTGTGGCTGGTGTGCGGGTGCGTCAAACGATCCACCTGGATCCCGGTCAGTCGCAGACAGTCGCGTTCTCCCCCAAGAGCGATCCGGGTCTGGACATCGCTCATCCGCAGGTCTGGTGGCCGATCGGCATGGGTGAACATCCGCTCTACCAGCTGAGCATGAGCGCGGTCGTTGATGGTGCAGTCTCTGACGAGGCCCGCGCGACGTTCGGCATACGCAGCGTGACCTCTCATCTCACACCGCAGGGGTACATCCAGTTCGTCATCAACGGCAGGCCGGTGCTGATTCGTGGCGCCGGCTGGGCACCGGACCTGTTCCTGCGCGATGACCCCAGGCGCATGGAGGCCGAGTTCAGCTACGTCGGCAACCTCGGACTCAACACCATTCGACTTGAGGGCAAGCTGGAGAGCGAGCACTTCTACGAGCTGGCCGACCGCGACGGCATCATGATCCTGGCCGGCTGGGAGTGCTGCGACAAATGGGAATCCTGGGCTAAGTCAGGCACGGGCGGCGAGCCCTGGGATGCTGCGGACGAGAAGGTGGCCGCCGCGTCGATGCAGAGTGAAGCGCGTCTGCTGCGGAACCACCCCTCCGTGATCGGGTTTCTGATCGGCAGCGACAACGCGCCGCCGCCGGCCGTCTCTAAGTTGTATGTGGATACCCTGAAGGCCGAAGACTGGCCGCTGCCGATCATCTCGGCAGCGGTGCCGGAGGGTACGCCCGAGACCGGTCCGTCGGGCATGAAGATGGAGGGGCCCTACGAGTGGATTCCTCCGTCGTATTGGTATGCCGACAAGCTGGGAGGGGCGTTCGGGTTCGACTCCGAAGTCAGCGCCGGCGCGACCATCCCGCGGATGGATGACCTGACCCGCATGCTGTCCCCGCAGGAGCTCGAGGCGCTGTGGAAATACCCACAGCTACGGCAGTATCACGCCTCCGCCGCATGGTCGGTGTTCGCGAAGATCACGCCGTTCGACACCGCGCTGGCCGAGCGGTACGGCGCGCCCAGGAGCCTTGCGGACTATGTCGCGAAGGCCCAGCTCGAAAATTACGACAACGTGCGTACGCAATTCGAGGCCTTCAATGCGCACACGGATGCGCCCAAGCCCTCGACCGGCGTGATCTTCTGGATGCTCAACAATGCCTGGCCCTCGCTGCACTGGCATCTGTACGACTATTTCCTGAATCCGGCCGGCGCCTACTTCGGCGCCAGGATGGCCAACGAGCCGGTCCACATCCAGTACTCATACGACACGCGCGCCATCATGCTGATCAATCACACGCTCCGCAGTGAGTCTCGATTGCAGGCAACCATCCGCGTGCGCAACCTGGACGGCAGCACAGCCTACGAGAAACGGCTGCATGACATCCGTCTCGAAGGAAACTCGACGCGCCAGCTGGAGGTGCTGCCGGCGCCAGAGGGCTTATCGCGCGTCCACTTCATCGAGCTGGAGCTCGCTTCCGCAAACGGCCAGCCGATCAGTCGCAACGTCTACTGGCTGTCGACCCAGACGGACGAACTCGACTGGGCTCATTCGAACTGGTATCTCACGCCCCTGACTCGATATGCGGACCTGACGCCACTGCAGTCCCTGCCAGGCGCGACAATCGAGGTCCGGGCAACAGTGCGGCACGAGGGAGTCAAGGATGTCGCCAAAGTAACACTGACCGCACCGCCATCCTCCGCGGCCGTGGCCTTGTTCCAACACATCTCGATCAGGCAGTCCACTGGCGGCGAGCCCGTGGTGCCCATCCTGTGGAGCGACAACGACGTGACGCTATGGCCCGGGGAGTCGCTCACGTTGACCGCGCGCTACGCCGCACCGGGGACACCGGCGCCGGGCGCTGCTGCGTCGGGGTCTGCTGGAGCAGCGACGCCCATCGTCGAAGTGAGCGGCTGGAATGTGCCGACCCGGAGCGTCCCGCTTATCGCTGAGAGCCGGGCGACCGCCCCCCAGGACCGCAATCATTGAAGCTGGCCTGACTTCCTGGCATGGGTGCCCCTACAATCCCCTGTCCTGATCAACCGGAGAAGGCACCCATGCCTGCCGCACCCGCCGTCGCGAAGTCCGCCCGGAAGTTCCACTTCATTTCCGGGCTGCCGCGTTCTGGCAGCACACTCCTGGCGGCCATCCTCAACCAGAATCCCCGCTTCCGCGCGGGCATGACCAGCCCCCTGGCCGACATCATGGGGGTGGTGATCGCTGAGGCGAGCAGCAAGAACGATTTCTCGTTCGACGTCTCGGACGAGCAGCGCGTCGCGCTGCTGCGAGGCCTGGTCGAGAACTTTTACTCGGGACAGGCCGATGGCAGCGTCGTGTTCGACACCAGCCGGCTGTGGTGCAGTCGGATGCAGTTGCTGGATACTCTGTTTCCGGACGCCAAGGTCATTGCATGCGTTCGTCAGTTGTCATGGGTACTGGACAGCATGGAGCGGCTGGTGCGCAGGCATCCGGTCGGCGTCAGCAAAGTATTCCGGTTCGACACCAATACCACGATCTATTCGCGCGTCGAGGCGCTGACTGACCCGCGCGGCATGGTGGGGTTCTCGTTCCAGGCCACCAAGGATGCGTTCTATGGCCAGTATGCCCCCGGCCACCTGCTGCTGCTGACCTACGAAAGCCTCGCGCGCAACCCGGCAATGGCCATGCGCGCGGTCTACCAGTTCATCGGTGAACCCTGGTTCGAACACGACTTCGACAAGATTGCCTACCACGCGGACGAGTTCGACGCCCGGATCGGCATGCCCGGCCTGCATACCGTGCGCCCGAAAGTGGAGCCGATCGAGCGCACGTCCGTTCTGCCGCGCGAAATCTTCAACCGCTTCGTGAACGAGTCGTTCTGGATGGACCCGAAGAACAACATCAGCCAGGTGCCCGTCGTCTGAGTTCCTGCTGCAGATGCGCGCCACGGCAGCTCCGCAAAGGGGCTGCACGTGCGCCTGGTCAGCCTCGCTAGACCTCGATCCCCTGCGATCTGAGATATTCGTCGTAGCTGCCGTGAAAGTCGGCAATGCTTCCATCCGGCTGCAGCTCGATGATGCGGGTGGCGAGCGCTCCGACGAATTCCCGGTCGTGTGACACGAAGATCAGCGTGCCCGGGTACTTCTCCAGTCCGATCTGAAGCGACTCGATGGTTTCCATGTCCATGTGGTTGGTCGGCTCGTCCATGAGCAGCACGTTGGGCCGGGTGAGCATCAGCTTCCCATAGATCATCCGGCCCTTCTCGCCACCGGACAGAACGCTGACCGATTTCCTGGTTTCATCACCCGAGAAGAGGAGCCTGCCCAGCGTGGCGCGCACGATCTGATCGTCGTCCGCTTTGCCGGTCCAGGTCGACATCCAGGTAAAAAGGTCGATCTGCTCGGCGAATTCGGCTTGAGGATCCTGAGGCATGTAACCGGGCTGGGCGTTTTCGACCCAGGTGATGCGTCCCGCGCTCGGTGACAGTTCGCCGGCGAGGCAGCGCATCAGGGTCGTCTTGCCGATGCCGTTCGGGCCGATGATGGCGACGCGCTCGCCCGCTTCGATATTGAAGTTGACGTTGTTCAGCACCGCAACGCCCGAGCCCGGGTAGCTGAAAGTCAGCTTCTCCGCGGAGACCGCCGAGCGGTACAGTTTCCGGGCCTGCTCGAAGCGGATGTACGGATTCTGGCGCGAGGAGGGTCTGATCTCCTCGATCTTGATCTTCTCGATCTGCCGGCGGCGCGAGGTGGCCTGGCGTGCCTTGGATGCGTTGGCGGAGAAGCGCCGCACGAACTCCTGCAGGTCCGAGATCCGGTCCCGGGCCTTGGCATTCGCAGCCTCGACCCGCTGGCGTGCCTGCGTGGAGGCCAGCATGAAGTCGTCGTAGTTGCCGGGATAGACCTCGAGCTGCTGAAAATCCAGGTCTGCGATGTGGGTGCATACCTGGTTCAGGAAATGCCGGTCGTGGCTGATGATGATCATGGTGGCGTCGTAATCGTTGAGCACGCCTTCCAGCCAGCGGATCGAATGGATATCCAGATTGTTGGTGGGCTCGTCCAGCAGCAGCACGTCGGGCTTTGAGAACAACGCCTGTGCGAGGAGCACGCGCAGCTTCAACCCGGGTGGCACCTCGCGCATCGGTCCGTAGTGCAACGGTGCCGGGATGCCGGCATCCGTCAGGATGCTGACGGCGCGAGCGTCTGCATCGTAACCACCGTACTCGGCGAACTTGCCTTCGAGTTCCGCGGCCCGCATGTAATCGTCATCCGTGGCCTGCCCATCCGCGTAGATCCGGTCACGCTCCTGCATCGCCCGCCACATTTCCATGTGGCCCTGCATGACGACATCGATCACGCGCTCGTCTTCGTAAGCGAACTGGTTCTGGTTCAGCTTTCCGAGCCGCAGGCCCGACTGCAGCATGACATCGCCGGTGCTCGGCTCCAGCTCGCCCCCCAGGATCTTCATGAGGGTGGACTTGCCACATCCGTTGGCGCCAATCAGGCCATAGCGGTTGCCATCGGAGAACTTGACGGTGACCTGCTCGAACAGCGGCTTGGCACCAAACTGGATAGCGACATTGGAGGTGGACAGCATGAGTAACCCATCGACATGACGAGTGCGGCACGTGACACCACGTGGCGTGGCACTACGGGGGTTTGTGTACTGGTGAGCACCCGGCCGGGCATGCGCTAGCGGGCATGTCCGAGGCGGCGGCGCCTCAACGCCAGAGGTACGGTGGCGGCTCCTGAGAGCCGCTTACTGGCCGCGTGATTGTACCGGATTGGCGCTGGGACCGCAGATTGGGCGGCCGCGCTGGCGTGCCGGCCGGGGCTCGAAGTCCCGTCCTTATGCTTGCAGAATCAATGGTCTGCGTCTGATCCGCGGGCCAGGTCGGCACCTGTGGCGCACCGCCAGTCGGGCGGCCGGGCCGCCGATCGGCACACCGCGGTGGCCTTCCGCCGGGACTCGTGGTGGCTCAGCTCTGCCGCTGGTATTCGGCCACTGAAATGATTCGCTGCGCGCGCGTGTCCCACAGGATGCACTTCAAAGAGCCGAGGACTTCCGACAGCTTCACGCGCCGGACCCTCGAGAACAGATGTTGATATTCCTCGTGGCACTCGGCCAGACAGTAGTTCGGAATGCTGGCGGAGAGATGGTGGATATGGTGGTAGCCGATGTTGATGGTGAACCAGTTCAGCCAGCGCGGCAGCACCAGGAAGCTCGTGCCTTCGATCGCTCCGGTGTCGGGGTCCCAGCGCGCGGTGTCGCTCGCGTAGGAGTGCTCGAAGTTGTGCTGCACTGTGAACAACACGATGCCCGCTCCGCCTGCGATCGACACGCTGAGGACGTAGATGGAGAAGAAGAGCGTCGCGCCGCACACGTAGCACATCAAGGCCCAGATGCTCAGCAGGACCAGGTTGTTCCAGAGCATGTGCCGGTACTCTCGCGCCGACTTCCAGTAGCGCGTCTCGAAGCTTGCGGCATGCGCCGATAACAATACGGTGGGCTGTGCGAGCTTGCGCCCGATGGTATGGACCAGCAGGCCGATGGTTCCCTTCAGCCAGGTGAAGCGCGGGTTGAAAATCAGATAGATGAAGCCCGCGAGCGGCGCCGCCGGCGCGCTGCATTTGTTCCGGTACATCTGCTGCTGGGCGCGGGACAGCGCGGCATATTCATCCGTCGACAGCGTGGTGTACGGTCCACGGTATCTGTCCCAATTGCCGTTATGTGCATGGTGATAATTGTGGTGCTGGGACCAGACATACTGTGGCATGCCCGACACGACGCCCAGGACAAACCCCACGCCTCGATTGAGCCCACCGCTGCGAAACAGGCTCCCATGACCGCACTCGTGCATCAGACCGAAGACGCGAACGGTGAGGAGGATGATGGGCAGCAACGGAACCAGCGCGAGCCAGGGAGAGACGGACGCGCACCGGACAGCGGCCCACCAGAGAAAGACGAAGGGGACCAGGGTCGCGAAGACTTGCTTCAATCCCTTGATGTCACTGGACTTCGTATACCGACCGATCATGGCGCCTTTTTGGCGCTTCAAGCCGTCATCCGCGATCACTAGGGAGCGCCCCCACTCTCTCCACGAACCTGCTGCGTCCTGCGCACCGCATTGGGCTCGGTCGGAAACGTGGCAGTATGTTCCCAGGCACCGTCCGGCGCCAGCACGGGCTTCTCGGTATTCGCATAAGGGGTGACGCGAGGCGCCACGGTCGAATGTGCCCCGGACTGGCACTCGAATGCGCCGACTTATATCAACGATTTCAGGTGGTTGTAATCACCAGGCATCCCCGGAAGCAGCGTCAGACCGCGACCGAGGAGGGCGGTGGATAATCGTCGGTAGTCTTATTCACCGTGAGAGGCACGATGGACCGCACGCTGGCACATCACCAGGAGGAGCTTGCGACTCGTGGATATACGGTCGTCGCGGACGTGCTGTCCTCAGCCGAGGTGACTGAGCTACGCGAGATCGTGGACTCACTCTATCGGCTTCACGATCCGGAGATCGATTTCGCGGGACTGGATGTCGCCAAAGGTCAGCCTGATGGCCGCGCGCCAGAGCGGCAGCTCTTCAGACGCGAATACCATTTCGCCACCGGACTGCTCACCAGACATTCCTCGATGTGGCCTCTCATCAGCCGAGAGCCTGTGCTGTCGCTCATCAAATCCGTCATCGGTACGGACTGTGTGCTGAGCAGCCTCAACTCCCTGGAGCCGTTACACGGTCAGGGACACCAGGCCTTGCATAGGGATGAAGGTCCCGTCGGGCCCGAGGGGTACGTGACGGCGAACTCGATCTGGGTGTTGGACTCCATGGACGCCGGCAACGGTGCGACGCGCCTGATTCCCGGGAGCCATACGACTGCGGAGCTTGCAGATGACAGCGACCCACGTCTGATCTACGCAAGCGCGCCCGCGGGAAGCGTCGTGGTGACCAACGCGCACGTCCTGCACGGCGCGTCGGTCAACCGGGATGGCCGGCGGCGACGCGTGATCCATGGATATTTCACCAGGCGAGGCCGGAAGTGCCAGATGGACTTCCGTTACTACAGCTCGCCAGCCGCTCTCGCCCGGTTACCGGAGTCGTGTCGCGCCTTGCTCGATTTAGGTTGATCGGCCGGGGCTTGCCGTCAGCGGCGTTCCCGTCTCTCCGCACCGTGACCTTTCGCGCTGACGCGCGTTGCATCCCTTTTGGATTGCGGTGCCGAAGCCTCACTTCGTCGGAGAGTCCGGGTATTCATCATGGCGCCGCGGCCACCCGGGATATCCGCCATCGTTGCGCCCTTCCGGTGTCAGGTCGAGGTAGTGATTCGTGCCGAGCAGCATATCGAGGCCGCGCGCATAGGTTGAATAGGTCAGGAAGACATCGCCCGCCTCATCCTTCGCGAAGATGCTCACACCCGGAAGTTCCTCGCTGATGTAGCGCGGGTCCGCCGTGATCGTCCCGAAGTTGTAGTCGATCTGCTTCTGCTCGATCTGCTCCTTCCTGAAGGATACGTGGAAGTCGAAGTTGAAGTCATTGCCGAAGGAGGAGACCCATTCGAAGTGCCAGCCCATCCGCTTGCGGTAGGCCAGGATCTTCGCGAGTGGCGCGCGGGACACCGCCAGGATCGTGACGTTGTGCCGGGCGAGGTGCGGAGCAGGTCCGTCGATGTGCTCGGCCTGAAAAGAGCAGCCGGGGCAGGCAGCATTCCAGTCGGGCGCGAACATCAGATGATGGACCACGAGCTGGTCGCGACCGTTGAACAGCTCCGCAAGGCTCCGGCGGCCCTGTTCCGTATCGAAGGTGTAGGTCTTCTCGAGCTTGAGCCACGGTAGCCTGCGCCGTTCGGCAGCGAGCTTGTCCCCCGCGCGCATGTGGGCTTTTTCCTTCTCGAGCAGTGCCTTACGCGCACTCAACCAGGCATCCCGCGAAACGATCTCGTTGGATTTCATGACGTCTCCTTCCCGGTCCATGAATGCTACGACGTTCGGGGCCGCCCGGGATCGACACGTGGGATAAGGCTTGAACTCGAGACAGTGCTCTGTATCGGCGGCCTGATTGCAGGGCAGTACACATGAGAACAGGGAGGTTGGTGGGGTCTGGGAGCGCAAGTGCGTTGCCCGTGCCCGCGGCAGGCGCTCCTCACTTCTCTTCGGCACCCTTCGCCCTCTTCGGCACTCATCGCCGCACGGTTCACCGACCCGCTGACGCGACGCAACGTCGCGGTCATCTTCACCCCGTGGATCAAAGGAGCCTGTCATGGATCTGCTGAAGGAATTCCGCTTCACTTCGGTCTCGGGCCACTTCTCGCCCAAGCCGGCAAGCAACCTGCTGGGCCCTCTGGGCATGCTGAAGGGCGCCTGGAAGGGACAGGGGTTCAACCAGATCTGGCGGCCCTTCAATGGCGGGCCGCCGGGCCAGGACCGGTTCCTGGAGCTGAATCAGACCCATGAGTCGCTGGTCTTCGAGGAGATACCGGGTGACATCCCCAATCGCGGCCTGCTGCAGACGGACATCAATCTGCACGGCCTGCGCTATCTGCAGCAGGTCCAGGATGCGAACGTCCTCGGTCCCAACGGGGCGCTGGCGGGCATTCACGTCGAGCCCGGCCTGTGGCTGCACGTTCCGGCGACGACCAATCCGCAGGATCCGACCACCGTCGCCCGGCTCGCGAACATCCCGCACGGGACGTCCCTGATTGCCCAGGGCCAGGCGCTGCCGCCAATCAGCGGACCGCCGCCGATCGGCGCCGTCAGCATCACGCCTTTCACAATCGCACCGCCGCACAACCCGGTACCGTTCCCCGAGACGAATCTCGCGATCCTGTCGCCGTTCCGGACCGACCCGGAGGACATTCCCAATGTCACCCAGGCAATGGTGGACAACCCCAACAGCGTGCTGATGCTTGGGCTGCAGGGCAAGACGGTGATCTCCACGGTAACCCTGAAGATATCCACCATCGCTCCGAATCCCCCCAGCAGCGGCGGCGGTACCTCCAACATCGCCTTCCTGCAGGGAGCGGCCGGCGGCCCGAACGCTCAGGCCGCGCAGATGGACGCCATCTTCTGGATCGAGACGCTGCAGGAAGCGGATGGCCGCATCAAGCATCAGCTGCAGTACACGCAAACCGTGTTGCTCAACTTCAACGGGCTGAGCTGGCCGCACGTGTCGGTTGCGACGCTGATCAAGCAGGAACCGGGCTGAACGCGTGACCGGACCGGTGCCACGGCACGGGTCCGGTCACTGGCCGAAAGACGCTCGCGCCGCTACTGGAAGCTCGCCGGCGGTGATGCCAGGCGGAACTCCGGGATCCGCGAACGCAGCAGGTCGTGGAATTCATGCATCCACTGCTCGATGTCCGAGAGCGGACCGGGGCGGTAGCTGCTGTCGCCGAGTCCCTTCTGCAGCCGCTCGCAGAGCATCCTGTCTTCCTTGTTGACCTGCATGTTGATGCGGTTGCCGAGCCAGCGGATCAGGCGCATCTCGCGGCGGTTGTCGGGCACGCCGAACGCCGCGCCCCGGATCACCGTCTTGCCCGGGCCGAGCGGCAGGACCTGAAAGAAGTCAACCTGCTCGGGCATGATATCGATGCCGAGATTGGGCAGGCAACTGTAGAAGCGCCAGCAGCGCCGGTTCGGCTCGGGAAGGTGTGGCTCCGTCACTGCGGCCACGTACTTCTGATAGACGCGCTCGCTCCAGCGCGGTGAGGGCGCCTCGCGCATCCAGCTGAAGCCACGCGCAATCCCCGGAATCCCGCGCTGGTCCTCGTAGTCAGGAGTGAACAGGCGGTTGAGCCCGGGGTGGCCGATGGGAACGTGATAGGACTCCAGATAGTTGTCCATCGCGATCTTCCAGTCCACGTTCCAGTGGTCGTAGTAGATCGGGAAGATCGGCTCGAGTTCCTCCAGTCGGTAGGGGAGGAGCTCATCGATGATCGGCGCCCACATCTGGGAGGGCGGCTGTGGATCCCCCGCCAGGCAGACGAACACGAAACCCAACATTGTGTCCACGCGCACGGGTTCGAGGCTGTGCTCGGCGAGATTCAGGTTCGGAAAGGACTCCCGCGCAGGCGTCGCCAGCAGCGATCCATCGTACCGGTACGTCCAGCCGTGGTACGGGCAGACAATCCGGCCCGGGCAGCTTCCCGAGCCCTCGAGGAGCCGGGTGCCGCGATGGCGGCAGACGTTGTGGAATGCCCGAATGCCACCCTGCGCGTCACGCAGTACGACGACACTGTCCGTCCCGAGTTCGAAGGTCACGAACTCGCCGGGCTTTTTGATCTGGCTGACGTGGCAGGCGATCTGCCAGCTCGGACGCAGGATGCGTTCGATCTCCAGGCGCGTGAGCTGCGGGTGTCCGTAGACCCACGCGGGCAGTCCGCGCCGTTGCGAATCCTGCTGACGGGTCGGCAGTGACGTGACGTTGGCTGTATTGCTCATGGGCCCCTCCGGATTCGCCAGGCCCCAGCATCTTACGCTGCGCGGGCCCCCACCGGAAATTACCCGCGATCAGACCGTCTTATCGCACCTTGCTGTAGTCGTACCACACCGCTTCGATGTTGTTGCCATCGGGATCGAGTACGAAAGCGGCGTAATAGCCCGGCCAATAGTCCCTGTAGCCTGGCTCCCCGTTGTTTTTCCCACCCGCTGCGAGTGCTGCCTTGTGAAAGGCATGCACCTGGTCCCTGTCACGAGCTTCGAACGCCACGTGCAGCGGCAGCGTGGTCTTCTGCCTGGTGATCCAGAAATCGGTGTTCTTGCCATCGTTGAATCCCGCCGCCTCCCCGTATTCCATGTTGTTGGTATAGCCCAACGGCGCGAGCGCCTCGGAGTAGAAGGCTTTCGATTTCGGGTAATTGCTGACCGCAAGCGTGGTGTGGGCAATCATGGTGGCGGCTCCTCCGGCCCGAAATGGGCGGTGAGATAATCGGTAATCAGGTCGAAGTCATGGTCCGAGCTGCTGACGGCGGGCAGCCGACGGCCGCCGCGACTGCGAGCGTCGGCCCCCAGCGGAGCGACAGGAGCGTGCTGGACACGTGTGTGGCGCTCAATCTGCCGGCCTCGCGGCGCCTGGCCATTTGTACACGACACCGCCTCTCATGACGAACACAACGCGCTTTACCGCGGTCAGATCCTCAAGGGCGGGCAGAGAGATGCTTCGGCGCTTCGGTCGCGGTAATGTGCGTCATACGCAATCCGCAAATGGCGCATGAGCGCTGGCCGGCTATGAGTGCGCCGGTGAAACCCCATCCTGGGATCCATGGGAAAGATGAAATCGCCGCGACTGTCCAGATACCTCGCCGCCATCAAGTGTTTCGCGTGCGATAAGGAGCACGAACCCAGGACGCTCCTGACGGTCTGCCAGGCCTGTGGGATGCCGCTTCGCGTGGACTACGACCTCTCGCGAGTACGCCTTTGCCTTGCCGATCTGCGAGGCCGGCCGCCGTCCCTGTGGAGATACCGCGAAGTGCTGCCCTTGGAGCAGGGCGACGAAGTCTCCCTGGGCGAAGGTCTCACTCCGCTGCTGTCAGTCGGATCCAATGTGTGGGTCAAGGACGAATCACGAAATCCCACGGGGTCCTTCAAAGCGCGTGGCATGGCTGTCGCCGTATCGATGGCAAAGCATCTCGGAGCTACCGCTCTCGCGGCGCCTTCCGCCGGAAACGCCGCCGGCGCGCTGGCTGCATACGGGGCGCGAGCCGGTCTTCCGGTAACCGTCGCCATGCCGGAGGACACTCCAGCGCCGTTCTTCGCTGAATGCGAGCACTACGGCGCAACGGTACGCCGCGTGAAGGGCACCATCGCCGATGCCGGCAGACTTCTGGGCGAGAGTGGACCGAACGACGCATTCGATGTGGCCACATTGCGGGAGCCCTATCGCATCGAAGGCAAGAAGACCATGGCGTATGAGCTGGTCGAGCAGATGCAGGGTGATCTGCCGGATGTGATCCTCTACCCCACAGGCGGCGGCACCGGCCTGATCGGCATGTGGAAGGCATTCGGAGAGATGGAGTGTCTCGGCTGGATTGCGCGGGGCCACCGGCCGCGGTTCGTGTCAGTCCAGGCTGAAGGATGCGCTCCCGTCGTCAGGGCGTTTCAACAGGGAGCCGAAAAGACGGCACTCTGGCCGGAGCCACGGACTCGCGCTTACGGATTGCGCGTGCCGTCGCCCCTGGGTGGATTCCTTTGCGTGCGCGCCCTGCGGGAAACCAACGGGACCGCGGTTGCGGTCTGCGACGAGCGGGCTGACCTTGCCATGCGGGAACTCGCGGCCAGCACCGGGATCGATGTGTGTCCCGAGGGCGGCGCCGCCTGGGCCGCGCTCTCGCGGCTGCGCGAGACGGGATTCATCAGCTCGAATGACAAAGTCGTGGTCTTCAATACCGGGACGGGCTTGAAGTATCGCTGAGCCGGGCCTCGCCGGCGTGCTCCTCCGGCGTCGACCACCAGCCGCCACCGAGGGCCACGTACAGCGCCACCGTGTCCTGGAGGCGGGCGGCCGTCGCTTCCAGATCGGCGATCATCGCCTGGTGATACTGCGCATCGGCGTTCAGCACGTCGAGATAGTTGTTCAGCCCGGCCTCGTAGTTCGTATGCACCAGGTGAAGCGCATCGGCTGCCGTTTGCAACGCTTCGTCCTGCGCGGCCAGAGTGGCGGCATCGTGGTCCAGGGCCCGCAGCACGTCGGCAACCTGCGCAAACGCGTTGAGCACGGTCTGGCGATACAGAGCCGTGGCCTGCTGGTAACTGTCGATCGCTGCCTTGCGTCTGAACCACAGCGTTCCGCCCGCGAACAGCGGCTGAGCCACATCGGCCCCGAGACTCCACGAGCGTCCGCCCTGCGCGAATGTCGTACCCGTGGTCATGCCGCTGGCGCTGTAGGTGCCGCTCAGATTCAGCTTGGGAAGCAGAGCTGCGGTTGCCACGCCGACGTTGGCACTGGCGGCGTGAGCGGTCGATTCCGCAATCAGGATGTCGGGCCGCTGGCGAACCAGGGCTGACGGCAGGCTGACCGGCAGTTCCGCCGGCAGGGCGAAGTCAGCCAGCGACAGAGGCGGTGCACGCCACTCAGCCGGCACATGACCTGACAAGCTCGCCAGCAGATCCTCACTCTGCGCCAGCTTCTGCTGGAGCTGCGGAATCGTCGCCCGCAGGCTTGCGAGCTGGCTCTTCAGACTCAGAACCGTGGAATAGGGAACCGTACCCGCCGTCGCCTGCACTTCGGCGAGCCGGACCTCCTGGCTCTCCAGATCGATGAGGTCGCTCGTCGCCGCGACCTCGGCCCGATAAGCCGCGGCAGCCACGGTCGTATTGACGATATTGGCTATCAGTGTGAGGTATGTGCCGCGCTCGGTAGCGCGCTGCATGTCAACCTGGGAGCGTAACGACTCGATGGCGCGGCGTTGGCCGCCGAACACATCGAGCGCGTAGCTGGCCGTGGCCGAGAGCGTGAACAGGTTGAAGAGGCTGCCGGGCGTGCTCAGGCCGATCCTGGCCGGAGCATAGCGTTGCCGCGTCGCGGATGCGTCCAGTGCCACTTGGGGGTAGAAGATTCCGTAGCCGCTGCGCAGGCTGTCCTCGCTCTGTCTGAGGCTGGCCCGCGCCGCCTCCAGGCCCGGATTGTGGAGCAGGGCTTCGCCGACAATCGCCTGCAACGGCGGTGATTTGAACAGCCGCCACCAGTCGGCGGCGCATTCGGCGCCGGGATGGAAATGCTGGGGTACCCCTTGCGCCGGGGCAGTCTCGACGGGATCCGCGTCGCTGGTATAGCGCGTGACCGCCGGCGCAGGTGGCCTGCTGAAATCGGGGCCGACCGCGCAGCTCACCACGAGGCCGGCGAGCACGCACGCGCAGATCCGGCAGGCGAGACTATTTCGCGCCCACATATACATCGACCAGCTGCCCGGGATACAGGTTGATGTCGCCGGGCTTCTCGAAACGGAACACCAGCGGCAGGACCCGCAGGTCTACCCGCTCCTCGCGCTGATCGGAAAGCTCGATCTTGGGTGTGATGTAAGGCTGCACCCGGACGAAGGTCAGCGGCAGGTGACGGGTGGTGCCGCGAATGAACATCTCCGCGTGGATTCTCGAAGGATCGGGCAGTTCGTGCACCAGGATCTCATCGACGTACGCGCGCACCTGCAGGTGGTTCTGCGGAAGTCCCATCACGATCAGCGGCCCGAAGCCCTCCGTGTAGGTGTTGTAGGCTCCCTGTGTCGAGACGAAACTCCCGACGCCGGAATTCACCGCGAGTACGACTCCGTCACTTGGCGCCCGGAGCGTGTACTTGGCCAGCAACGCCGCGGAAGACAGATAGGCCTTGTCGAGCGCGGAGTGAGTCCGCTCCTCGCTCTGGATGTCGTAGGACCAGGCCCCGGCCCTGGTCAGGGCAAACTGCTTCTCGATGACCTCGAGATTCGTGGCGGCGATTGCTTCGGCGTTGCGGGCATTGTCGAGCGCATCCTGGCTGACCGAGCGGGAATCCATGTCATACGAGTGTTGCTGCTTCGCCAGCTGGTCCTGCGCGCTCTTCAGCGTGGCCTGGGCGTTCCGTACCTGAGCGGCCGCCACGGCGAGATTCTCGCGGCGCGGCTCGGCCCGGAGTTCCGCGAGCGTGGCGGCCGCCGCATCCGCCTGCGCCTTCTGCTGTTCGGCCACTTCACGCTGCACGGAGTCGTCGATCGTGACCAGCGGATCACCCTTGCGCACGCTCTGTCCCTCTGACACCAGGACCTGAGTGATCGGGCCCGTGACCTCGGGGTAGATGTTGATGTTGTTGCCCTGGGCCTGGTCGCTTTCGATCACGCCATTGGAGTAGATGCCATGCGGATAGGGATTGGCCGCGGGCGGGAACAGCGGCGGCGGAGTCTTCGGCTGCTGGCTGAAGAGAAACGCACTGACGAGCGCCAGCAGCAGACCCACTCCCGAGACGATGAACAGGACCCTATTGCGCATCGAGCTGACTCCGTTCGATGCCGCTGAGCCTGCCGTCCTCCATGCGCAGGATCCGGTCGGCGAATTCGTAGATCCGGCTGTCGTGGGTGACAGTGATGATGCAGCGGTGATCCGTGAGGATGTGCTCGCGAACGAAGCGCACGATGTTGCGTCCCGTATCGCCATCCAGTGAGGCGGTTGGCTCGTCGAAAATCAGGATGTCGGGCCGGCTGACGATGGCGCGGGCGATCGCCACGCGCTGCTGCTCGCCGCCACTGAGCTTGACGGGCGCCAGTTGCACCCGGTTGCCCAGTCCCACCACTTCGAGGTTGCGTGCCGCCTCCTCGAGCGCCTGGTCCCAGTCCTGGTTCTGCAGGATCAGGGGAATGGCCACGTTCTCCGCCGTGGTCAGCCGGGGAAACAGGTGATAGTCCTGGAAGACGAAACCGATCCGGTGCAGACGGAAGTCCGCCAGTGCATCGCTGGACAGGTTCCAGATGTCGGCGTCCTCGATGCGCACCGAGCCGGAGTCCGGCCGCAGGATGCCGGAGATCATGCTGAGCATGGTCGTCTTGCCACTGCCCGAAGGTCCGACCACGTAGAGCATCTCGCCGAACCGCGCATCGAAGCTGACATCCTTCACGGCGTGCGTGCGTGCCGCGCCTTCGCCGAACCACTTGTTGATGCCGGATACCTGGATTGCGGGACCTTCCATGTCTAACCCCGGAAGATGTCGAACGGCTCGATCCGCAGTACCTTGCGGACCCCGACGTAGCTCGAGATCGCCGCTATCAGCATCACCATCAGGAAAGCCAGGCCGAGGTTCCAGAAGGTGATCATCGCCGCGTAATCCGGCAGGTGCAGGCGCGCGATCCAGATGAGCACGGCGCACAGACCGACACCGATGCCGTAGCCGGTCAGGGCCACGAACAGCGCCTGGAACAGGATCATGGTGACCAGGCCGCGCGACTTCGCGCCGATGGCCTTGAGCGCGCCGAACTTGTCGATGTTCTCCAGGATGAACGTGTAGAAGGTCTGGCCGGAAATGGACAGGCCGACGATGAAGCTGATCAGCGTCATCAGCATCATGTTGGTGCCGATGCCGGTCTGAAACATGTAGAAGCGCGAGATCTTCGCGATGAACTCCTCGCGGGTGAGGGCCAGATAGCCCGCCGCCGTGACCCTGCTCTGGATGAGGGCGACATCCGCCGGCGTCTTGGGTTCGACCAGGATGTAGGAAACCGTGAAGCGGGTATTCGGGATGTACTGCAGCGCGCGGCTGTAGGTCGTATACAGGGTCGGAACGCCGAACAGGGCACTGGAGGCGACGTGGGCGACGCCCACGATGACGCCACGATGGTCGTTCAGCTCGAACTCCGCGCCGATGTGCGGGTTTTCCAGCTTGTAGAACTCCGAGTCATCAATGGCGATGAAGGCGTTGTCCGCGTAGATATCCTGGATGTTGCCCTCCGTCATGATGGGCCGGCCAAAGAGACTGGTGTCGTCGAGGCCGATCACGTTGGCTGCCTGGTAGGCGCCGTCGCGAAGTTTCAGCAGGGCCGAGCCCGAGTAGATGGGAACCGCATACTTGACGCCCGGAATGCTGCGCACTTCGTCCAGCACGTAATCCGGCAGTGGAATGGCGTTCGCCACGGTCTGCACCGCGGGATCCATCACCCAGACCGAGGCGCCAACGTTGATCACGGTGGATGACGACCGGCTCAGTATTCCAGCGAACAGCGACGTCATCTCGATCATCAGGAAGACGGCGAAAGTGATCCCGACCAGCAACGCGGCGAACTTGGCCCGATCGTTGACGAGCAGTCTGTAGGCAATCTTCAGGATGCCGGACATCGGTCGTGCAACCCAGCGGGCGAGGCTGGCTAGGGTCGGTCACGGGACCCGCGGGCGGGAATCCGCGAAAGACACGGCGCACCCCCCGGTAAATACGTACGATACGCAACAATACGGATTCGCCACTCTGCCTCCGGGCACACACTGCTTGCGGGGATGTTCAGGAGGTGCAACGTGAATCAAGGGACCAACGCATGCCGCGCGGTTGTGCCTGAGCGCGCCAGCTGCCTGTGGATCGCAGCCGTGGCAGTGCTGACGGTTTCACTCGGCGCTTGTTCGACCCTGCGGGTCGGCAGCGATTTCGATCATGCCGCCCACTTTTCCGGCTACCACACTTATGCGCTGATGGTTCGCGAGCACCGCGGTATGCGCAATCCCTTGACGGTGCAGAGAACCGAGGACGCGATCGAGGCCGAGCTCGGCGCCAAGGGTTTCCAGAAGGCGGCGGACGCTGCGGCGGCGGACTTCATCGTCGATTTCACGATCGGAGTGCACGAGCGCACGGATGTCGAGTCCTATCCGGCTCCCTACGCCAGTCCGTGGTGGGGATTGCACGGGTGGTGGGGTGGCCCTTACTGGGGCGAGCAGATCGATGTGCACCAGTATCATGAAGGTACGCTATCGATTGACATATTCGACGGACGCACCCATCGGCCGGTCTGGCACGGCTGGGCGAAGAAGGATCTGTCACGCTCGGATATCGAAAAGCCGGCGGCACCCATTCGTGAGGCGGTCAGTGCGATCCTGCGCGGCTATCCACCCGGCTGAGCGGGCCGGTGTCATCGGGGTGATCGGACTACTCCACCGCCGCCAGGCCCAGCAGGAGGTTGCCGTACCGACCGTGGGCGCGTGACGGCGTGGTGAAAGCACCTGCTCGGCTCGTCTCGGCTAGTTTGGAGCGCATCGGAAATCGACCTCAACTTCGAGGTTACAGGTCACGCTACAATCCTCCGACTGATACCACCATCGCCGTGCCGGCGACGCGAACAAGGAACGGGCAAATGGGGCTCATGCACGGCATGATCGATCTCTCCCTGGACATCGCCTTCCGCGTCCAGTGTAGCGCCGCGAACGCGCCCGGTACGCTGTGGCGGCACGCGGAGGTGACGGGTCTTGAAGTCCACATCAGCAGGGACTGAGTGACGGTGGCGCGTGCAATTGACGCCGAGCGTGCCGTTCAAGAGGCCCTGCGCCGCAGGGATTTCGCCGCAGCGCTCGCCACAGCACACCACCTGCAACGCTCTGACCCACGCAGCGCAACCGGCTGGCTCATGGAACACGAAATCCTCCGGGCGCAAGGCAAACCAGCCGAAGCACTCGCGGCTGCACAACAGGCGGTTCAGGTGGATCAGCGCTCGGTCCGCGCCTGGCTGCAGCTCGCCCTCTCACTGCGGTCGTTGCGGCGCTGGAATGAGTCGCGCGCCGCCTTGACGAGCGCCGAAGCCACGGCAGAGCGCGCCGAAGAATGGGCGCAAGTCGGCGGAGCGCTCACCCATGCCGGTCAGCACTCGCGAGCCTGCGCGGCGTACGACCGTGCCGTCTCGCTGGACCCATCCAGGCCGGTTTACTTCTTCAATCGAGCGGCATCGCGTCGATTCCTTGGACAGCTGGCGGAAGCGGAGCGCGACTACGATCGCGTCATTAACTTCGATCCCGACGATGTGGAGGCGTGGCTCAACCGATCGGAGCTGCGCACACAGACGCCAGAGAACAACCACCTGCAGGCACTCGAGGCACGTCTCGCCCACGGCTTCCCGCGACCCGTGAATGAGGTTCCGATCCGCTACGCTCTGGCGAAGGAATACGAAGACCTGGCGGACTACGCCTCTTCCTGGAAGCATCTCGTCGCGGGCGCTCAGTTGCGTCGCCGCCATCTGCAGTACGACGTCCGCGCAGACGTGGCGACGGTTGACTGGATCATCGAGGCGTTCGCGGCTGCAGGGTCGGGAATCCACGGCCTGGGGACGGAAGAGCCGATCTTCATCGTCGGCATGCCCCGCACGGGTACGACGCTGCTCGAGCGATTGCTCGCCGGACACCGGGACGTCTTTGCAGCCGGTGAGCTGACCTCATTTGCGGAAGCCGTTGTAAGCGCGGCCCAAAGCAAACTGGGCAGGGTGCCTCGCGACCGGCGGGAGCTGGTCGCGACATCCGCGCAAGTGGATTTCGCCGCTCTCGGGGCTGACTACCTCGATCGCTCCCGGGCGACGACAGGTCACACCGCGCGTTTCACCGACAAGATGCCTCTGAATTACCTCTACTGCGGCATCATCCGGCGTGCTCTGCCTCGGGCGCGGATACTGCATCTGACACGGCATCCGCTCGCAACCTGCTACGCGGTCTACAAGATCCTGTTCAATCAGGGATACCCGTTTTCCTATGACCTCGGCGAGATCGCCGAGTATTACATCGCCTATCGCCGCCTGATGGCGCACTGGCACAGCGTCCATCCCGGTCAGATCCTGGAGGTCAGCTACGAACGCCTCGTGCAGGAACCGCAGGCCGAGTCGCGTCGCGTCTTCGAGTTCTGCGGGCTGGAGTGGGATCCCACCGTGACCGAAGTGTCCGCCAGAGCGGGTCCCTCGACCACGGCCAGCGCAGCCCAGATACGCCGCCCCATCTACTCCACGTCGGTTGATTCGTGGCGTCACTACGCCGAGGGACTTCGGCCTGTCGCCGAGCGATTGAGGCGTGCGGGAATCGAGATCCCACAAAGCCAGTGACCCATCGGCCCGCTGAGGCAGCTGATCGCTTCGCCGCCGGATCACGGCACGGACTGTGACGCGCGTCACGAAAGGCAAGCCCTCGTAGTCCTTCCCAAATGCGTGTCCTGAACCCTTCTGCAGGCCGAATTGCGCGAAAACGGGGGTCTTTCACATAACCCCGGCCGGTCCGACGGTAGGCTACGCGGCGTTATGTTCATCAGTGCGCAACTGCCCGGTGGGCGTTGCGAGCGGGCCGGAGGGGCCGACCGTGATCGACAGGATCGTGCAGGGCGAGACCGAGCTGGCCATCATCATTCGCGCCGGCTATGTGCGTGAGGGGATCACCTTTCTGACCCCGAACGAGTACTCCCAGCAGCTCGGCTACATGAAGCGCGGTGCCGGGTACCGCATCGCGGCCCATATCCACAACTCGGTGCCACGCGCGGTGACTTTCACCCGCGAGGTGTTGTTCGTGAAGTCGGGCAGGGTGCGCGCCGATTTCTACGATGACGACGGCCAATACGTGGAGAGCCGCATCCTGGAGGCCGGCGATGTCGTTCTGCTGGCCTCGGGCGGTCACGGCTTCGAGATGCTCGAAGACTCGGAGATGATCGAGGTGAAGCAGGGCCCGTACGCCGGCGACGAGGACAAGACCCTGCTGGAGCCGGTGGAACAGAGCAGGATCCGGATCCGTGCGTAGTGGATCCGCCCCCTTCATCGCCGTCAATGAACCCCTGCTGGACGGCAACGAAAAGAAGTATCTCGCGAGCTGCATCGATACCGGCTGGATCTCCTCCGAAGGGCCGTTCGTACAGCAATTCGAGAAGGCGCTCGCCGAGCGGGTGAAGCGCAAGCATGGCGTCGCCGTCTGCAATGGCACCGCGGCGCTGGACGCGGCCATCGAGGCGCTGGGCATCGGACCCGGTGACGAGGTGATCCTGCCGGCGTTCACGATCATTTCCTGCATCGGCCAGATCATCCGGTGCGGAGCACGACCGGTCCTGGTCGATAGCGATGCCCGGACGTGGAACATGGATGTCGCGCAGATCGAGGCCAGGATCACCCCACGCACCAAGGCCATCATGGTGGTCCACCTGTACGGACTGCCGGCGGACCTGGATCCCCTGCTCGAACTGGCTCGTCGCCACGGCCTGCATGTGCTGGAAGATGCGGCCGAGATGCACGGCCAGACCTACAGGGGGCGTCCCTGCGGCAGTTTTGGCGATCTGAGCACTTTCAGCTTCTACCCCAACAAGCTGGTGACGACGGGCGAGGGCGGGATGATCGTCACCAACGACGATCAGCTGGCCGCAGCCTGCGTCAGCCTGCGCAATCTGTGTTTTCAGCCCGAGAGACGCTTCGTGCACGAGCGGTTGGGCTGGAATCTGCGCATGACGAACCTGCAGGCCGCGCTGGGCGTGGCGCAGCTGGAGCGCCTCGACGAGTTCGCGCTCCGCAAGCGTGCCATGGGACGCCGCTACAGCGAACTCCTCGGCGATATCGACGGACTGCAGCTGCCGCTGGCGCGCACCGATTACGCAGAGAACATCTACTGGGTCTACGGCCTCGTGCTCGACGACGCCCGCGGGCTGGACAGCGCCGAAGCCGTGCGGCGGCTGGCGGCGCTGGGCGTGGGATGCCGGCCCTTCTTCTGTCCCATGCATCAACAGCCGGTATTGAAGAGCCGGGGATTGTTTGCCGGTGAGTCCTATCCGGTGGCTGAGCGCTTGTATCGGCGCGGGTTCTATATCCCCAGCGGACTGGCGCTCACCGAAGCGCAGATGGTCCGCGTTGCCGAAGCCGTGCACGAAGTCCTGAAATGACCGGCACTTTCGACGCGTATGCGGCGTATTACGACCTGCTTTACCGGGACAAGGACTATCCGGGTGAGGCCCGTTACGTGAACTCACTGCTCTCACGCCAGGGCGTCACGCGCGGGCACATACTCGAGCTGGGCTCCGGCACCGGCAAGCATGCGGAGCAGCTCGCACGCCTGGGTCATTCGGTCCACGGCATCGACCTGAGTCCCCCCATGGTGGACCGTGCCCGGGAGCGGATTCCCGCGGACCTGCGCGCTTCGCTGCGATTCGACGTGGGTGACGTGCGCAGGGCGCGGCTCGCATCCAGGTTCGATGCCGTCATCGCGCTGTTTCATGTCGCCAGCTATCAGACTGCAAACGAGGATCTCGGCGCAATGATCGAGACCGCCGCGACCCACCTCAGGGAAGGTGGAGTCTTCCTGTTCGACTTCTGGTACGGACCGGGAGTGCTCACGGACCCTCCCGCGGTTCGTGTCAGGCGCCTGGAGGATGCGCGGGTGCGAATCACGCGCACGGCCGAGCCGACCCTGCATCCGAACGAAAATGTCGTTGACGTCAATTACACCGTATGGGTCAGGCAGGAGAGCACGGGAGCGGTGGAGGAAATCAGGGAAACCCACCGCATGCGCTATCTGTTCCTGCCGGAGCTGCGCCTGATGCTTCAGGCCGCCGGCCTGCAACTCGTGCAGTCGGAGGAGTGGATCTCGGGCAAGGAGCTCACGTGCGCGAGCTGGCAGGCAGTCGTAACCGCCCGACGCCTCGTCCGAACATGACGTACCGCAATCTCATCTTCCTGCACATCCCCAAGGCCGCCGGCACGACGTTGCACTCGGTCCTGGAAAAGCACTACGCGCCTGCCAGCCAGTTGAGCATCTATGACCCGGAGCAGGCGGACCGCGTGCTCCCGCAATGGCCAGTCGAGCGGCGCGAGACGATCCGCCTGTTGAAGGGACACGTCGCGTTCGGCCTGCACCAGTATCTGGTCGGGGAGACGGCCTACATCACCTTCGTGCGCGATCCGGTCGACCGCATCGTCTCTCATTACTATTACGTGCGCCGGATGCCCTCGCATTATCTGTACCAGCAGGTGATGGGCCGGAACATGAGCCTCGCCGACTACGCAGCGGCCAGGCTGAGCGATGAACTCGACAACGGCCAGGTGCGCATGTTGGCCGGCATTCTCAGCGCCGAGCAGGTGCCGATCGGCACGTGCGATGCCGGGTTGCTGGAACTCGCGAAGAAGAACATCGCAGGGCATTTCGCCGTAGCCGGCGTGACCGAGCGGTTCGACGAGAGCCTGGCGCTCATGGCCCTGCTGCTCGGTTGGGATTGGGTGCCTTCCTACAAGCACCTCAACGTGTCCGACAACCGGCCGGGCAAGGGCCAGATCGATGCCGCGGCGCGCGACAGCATCGAACGGGCCAATCCGCTGGACTGCGAGCTCTACGGCTGGGCGCGGGACCGCCTGGAGCGTTTGCTGGACGAGCATCGCGAACAGGTGACTCGGATGGTGGCGAAGATTCAGGCGGCCAACCATCTCGAACAGACTGGAACGTGACCTGACGCCATGAAAGTCCTCTTCGTCGGCAATCCATCGGACCGCCCCACTGATGGAGGTAGCGCAACCTTCCAGCAGGCGTTGCTCGCGGGGCTGCAGAGGATGCGCAGTGCGCACGAGTGCTCCTACGTCCAGCCGGCGCCCGCCAAGGGCGTGGTTCAGGCGTGGGTGGTGGAGAAGCAGATCGATTTCGTCTGGTTCCTGTCTCCTTACTACGAACCGGTCGAGGTTCCGTTTGCAACCACCGTCTGGGACCTGGGCCATCGCGAGCTGCCTTACTTTCCCGAGGTCTCCGTCAGCGGTTGGACTTTCGACCAGCGCGAGGCCTTCTACAGCCACGTACTCCCGCGCGCGAGCCTGATCATCATCGGCAACAGCGTGGGTGCTCAGATCGTTCACGACTTCTACCGCGTGCCGCTGGAGAATATCCGCAGCATTCCCTTGCCCGTGGATGCTGATCCGCTGCGCAACCTCAAGGCCAACAGCTCATTGCTGAAGCCCCTGGGCCTGAGCGCGGGCGAATACCTGTTCTATCCAGCGCAGTTCTGGCCCCACAAGAACCATGTGACGGTGATCGACACGCTGGGGTTACTGCGCAGGCAGGGCAAATCGATCAAGCTCGTGCTGACTGGCAGCGACAAAGGCAACCGTGCCTACGTGCAGAGCCACGTGAATCGGTGTGGCCTGCAGGACGCGGTGGTATTCGCCGGGTTCGTCGAAAAGCCGGTACTTCATCAGCTCTATCTCAACGCCTTCGCGATGGTATTCGCCTCCCTCATGGGTCCGGACAATCTGCCGCCACTGGAAGCCATGGCGATGGGATGCCCCG
The DNA here is from genome assembly GCA_035542375.1 of Steroidobacteraceae bacterium. Classification (GTDB taxonomy): domain Bacteria; phylum Pseudomonadota; class Gammaproteobacteria; order Steroidobacterales; family Steroidobacteraceae; genus 13-2-20CM-66-19. The sequence continues at coordinate 55,744 of DATKLO010000078.1, forward strand.
TCGTCTGCGCCGCCTTCAACGGCGCCAGGGAGCAGCTGGGCGATGCCGCGCTGTACTTCGAGGGTCTGGACGCGGAAGAGGCCGCAATGCAGATCACGAAGCTGTCAGATCCCGCCCTGCGCACCAGCCTGATCGGTAAGGGCCGCGCTCTTGCCGACACCCGCAGCCCGGATGAGTACGTCGCCAGGATCAATCAGGCGCTGGACCAGTTTGCGAAGCTGCGCAAGCTGTGGGGTCCGGCGAACTCCTACCGGCATCTGTGACGACCAGCGCCCCCGTGCGATCGCAGAACGATGCTGATAACCTGAAGCGACCGCGTCAGCGCATCAGTTGGCGCCGAACCCGTCCGTGCCGATCCAGAACTGCGCGAGCTTCTTCAGATTGATGCGATACGTGCGCGTGACGTGATACTGCTTGCCGGTGCGGGTCCGGAGCACGCAGTCACCGCCGACCTCGGTCTGGATCGTCTCCACGAATGCCGTGTTCACCAGGACCGAGCGATGGATGCGGATGAAGCCATGCGGTCCGAGTTTCTCGGCCACTTCGGAGATGGTTTCACGCAGCAGGTACGAGCCGCTCTTTTGCTGCAGCAGGACGTAGTTGCCGTGCGCCTCAACGCTGACCAGTTCCGCGGCGTCGACGAACACGATGCGGCCCTTGTCCTTGATGGCCAGGCGCGCGGTACGGTCCGGCAGCAGCCGCAGAGTACCGGCGAGATCCAGTAGTCGCGCCGCGCGCTCCTGATTGGAGCGCCGCATGGCGGTGTCCAGCGCCGCATGCACACGGCCGGGCACCAACGGTTTGAGAACATAGTCCACGGCGCGCTTCTCGAACGCCTCCACCGCGTGCTCCTGGTAGGCGGTGATGAAGATCACGGCCGGCAGATGCGGATCCTCCCGGCTGAGTTTCTCCACCAGCTGCAGACCGGACATGTCCGGCATATGGATATCGAGCAGCATGATGTCGAAGGGGCTCGCATGGAGCGTGGACAGCGCCTGTCCCGCGTCCTCGGCAACACTGTAGGTCTCGACGTCACTGCGCTCGGACAGAAGATTGACCAGCGCCAGCCGCGTCAGTGGTTCGTCATCGACTACCAATACCCGCATGGACCTGACCTCCCTATGCATTAGCGGCCTTGGCAAATCCGGACTTGAACGCCGGAACGACTACACGCGCCCAGGCCGTCCCCTCGGCGATCTCGAACGCAAAGTCGGCATCCTCGCCATACAGATATCGCAGACGCGCACGCGTATTGGTGATGCCTACTCCAAGGCCGCTCTGCGACGTGCCTCTGACGCTGTTGCGGATGCTTACGATCAACTGCCCCTTGAGAAGATGCGATTCGACCTCGATCCAGCCGCGTTCCCGGGAAGGGGCGACGCCATGAACGATGGCATTTTCGATGAGCGGTTGCAGCAGCAGCTGCGGAATGAGCGCGTCCTCCACTTCATCGGCAATCCGCCAGCGCACTTCCAGGCGCCGGCCCAGGCGCATCTGCTCCAGCTGCAGGTAGGACTCGACGAAGTTCAGCTCCTCGCGGAAGGAAATGAGATCCGCGCTGCCGTACTTGAGCACCCGGCGCAACAGGCCGGCCAGCGTCAGCAGCATGTGCTGGGCGGTCCCCCTGTCGGTGTCGATCAGCGTCGATACGCTCTGCAGCGTATTGAAGAGGAAATGCGGATGCAGCTGCGCGCGCAGGGTCTGCAGCTCGCTCTGCGCGAGACTCTGTCGCAACTGCAGTCTCTCGATCTCCTGCCGCTGTCCGTGCACGAAGTAGGCATAGGCGTGGGCCGCCACGACCACACCCAAATAAAGAAGCAGGACGTCGGCGAAAGTCGCGTAGATCAGCTCGAACATCGTGCTGAGATTGCGCGGCCCCCAGGACATGGTCTCCTCCATCCAGGGAGGCAGCACGATCCAGCGGATCACCCCGAAGGCAACGGAGAAGGGGATATAGCCGATCAGGTAGCCCGCGGTGCGGCGGATCACGCGTCCGGTCACGGGCCAGCGACTGACAATGTAGAACAGGGGTGGCGTGAGCAGCGCCACCGACAGGTAGCGTGCTCCATACACCATCATGACATCGCGATAGTCCACGGGCATGTGCGCCCGCAGATCGAGCTTGTACATCTGCCAGCCGACCAGCAGTGACGTCGGCAGCCAGAACGCCATCGAGAGCGCATAGTCCCGCAGTAAGCGCCGTGTGGGGTTTTTCGGCAGCCGCATCGGATGATTGTAGCGCTGCGCACTGCCCACGCCCGAGAAGGTTGCGACGGTTCGCTGATTCCGCGCGACCAGTGGCGTTGCGAATGCGTCGTACCAGTGGTTACCGCCGCGATGGCGGCCACGCCCGGACTCGGTACTTATGCAACACCGGTGGAGCGAGCTGACGTTCCAACACCGGCGAGTGGCCACGGCCGACCATCCCGCTCCGCATGGCCTGCGTCAATCGTCACCGCCAGTCCGTCGGATGCCCCGACATTCCGGTTGGTCGTCACATTGCGCTTTTCATCGTGCCACGAATGACAGAGCTTCCCGCCATCCGGATCCAGTGATTCGGTGCGCAAAGCCCACTGTGGCGGTCGGACAACGATCGCACGGCAGCCTGCGCACCTTTCAAACACCTTTCGGAGGGAGACACACATGAGCACAGGGGAGCTCGGAGTGAAACGGCGGGCCGGGACCGGCCATCGCTTCACCCGCAAAGGGATACATCTGTTGGCAGGTCTGGCAGCCAGTCTGGTCGCGAGCCTGTCGCCCGCCCAGACCGCCCTGTCGGACCAGGGTGGCACTGAGCCGCCCGCGCTGGAAGAAGTCGTTGTGACGGGTTCGCGCATCGCAGCGCCAAACGCGGTCAGTACCAGTCCCATCCAGGTGATCTCCTCCGAGTCGATCGCCACCACCGGCAAGACGGACATCAGTGACATCATCACCCAGCTGCCGCAGAACTTTAACAACGGGCTCGGACAGGATCTCGGCAACGGCAGCAGCGGACTGACGACCGCCGGTGGCGTGGCAACCGCGGACCTGCGCGGGCTCGGACCGAATCGCACCCTGGTTCTGGTGGATGGCCGCCGGCTGGGGCAGGGGTCGCCCTATACGGCGATCCAGTCGCCGGCCCCGGATCTGGACCAGATCCCCGCCGGACTCGTGGATCGGGTGGAGGTCGTCACGGGCGGGGCCTCGGCCGCCTACGGCTCGGACGCCATCGCGGGCGTCATCAATTTCATCATGAAGAAGAACTTCCAGGGTCTGCAGCTCGATGGCCAGTGGAACACCAACTGGCACGACAACCACAACACCTTCATGCAGGGCCTCGACAGCGCGTTCGGCCAGCCCCCGGCCACGGGCAACAGTCTCGACGGTCACCAGCGCAGTTTCGATCTGATCATGGGCACGAACTTCGCCGACAACCGCGGCAACATCACCGCCTACCTGAGTTACCGGCACGCCGATCCGGTGGCGAGCAGCCAGCGTGATTTCGGCGGTTGCGGCCTCGATCCGGTCAAGGACAGCGCGGGCAACATCGTGAATGTGGCCTGCGGCGGCTCCGCGAATTCGAACCTGTTCGAGCCGCTGACCGGACCGCAGGCCAATACGATCTACAGCGTGCATGGCACCAGCTTCGTACCGATCGGCAGCGTACCGACCACACCGCCGGCCGCGTTCAACTCCCAGCCGTACATCTACATGACCCGCGAAGATGATCGCTACAACGCGGCCGTGCTCGCACATGAGACTCTCTACGACGAAGTCCAGCCGTACGCCGAGTTCTATTACATGGACGACCGCACCCATCAGCAGGTTGCACCCTCGGCCCTGTTCGCGGATTCCAACCCGCTGGATCCCTTCGGAACCGGCAATTACCCGGTCAACTGCGACAATCCCCTGCTGAGCGGCCAGCAGGCGGGCATCCTGTGTACGCCGACCCAGCTCTCCTACGTGGCCTCGAACCCGGGGCAGGGATGCATTTACTCGACCGACCCGACCACGGGTGCGGTGACCTCGCCCAACTGTGCGGATGTGCGCATTGGACGCCGCAACATCGAAGGTGGAGGGCGTCAGTCGGACTATGAGCATCAGAACTACCGGGCCTTGCTGGGCACGAAGGGTGACTTCGCCGACGCCTGGAGCTACGACCTCTATGGGCAGTACTACTACACGACTTTCTTCAATTCCCAGCTCAACTACCTGAGCTTCCAGTCCATCGACAATGCGTTGCAGGTCACCGGCACGGCAGCCAACCCGGTCTGCATCAGTGGTGGATCGTGCGTGCCCTACAATATCTTCGCCGACGGGGGAGTTACGCCTGCGCAGCTGCCGTATCTGTATCTGCTGGGGACGGCATCGGGTAACTCGACCCTGCGCACGCTGCACGCCGAAGTCACCGGCAAGCTCGGCAAGTACGGCGTCACCTCCCCGTGGGCCAATGACGGAGTGGCGGTGAATGTGGGGTTCGAGCACCGCAACGATCACGAGTTCTTCCAGCCCGATGCCGCCGAACAGAGCGGTCTGCTCTCGGGATTCGGCAGCGCGGCCGTGCCCATCGACGAAAGTGTGTCGGTGTCCGAGGAATTCATGGAGCTGCGCGTACCGCTGGCGCAGAAGCAGACCTGGGCCCACGAGCTGCTGTTCGATACCGGGTTCCGGCGCTCGGACTACAGCACCAGTGGTGTAACCAATACCTACAAGTTCGAGCTGCAGTTCGCTCCCGTGGAGGATTACCGGCTGCGGGCCTCGTTCGATCGCGCGATCCGCGCGCCGAGTGTCGTGGAGCTCTACAATCCCCAGGTCGTCGCGACCCTGTCGCTCGGGACCGATCCTTGCGCACCTACCTTCAATGCGAACGGGACCATCGCCGCTCCCGCCGCATTCAACCTGGCGCAATGCGAACGCACCGGAGTCAAGGCGTCCCAGTACGGCAACGGCAGTACGACCGACATCATTCCGCAGGGCGCGGCTCAGCAGCTCTCGGGTCTCACGGGCGGTAACACGGGCCTGCGTCCGGAAAGGGCCGATACCTTCACCATCGGCCTCAATTTCGCGCCGAGCCAGATTCCCGGCCTGTCCGGCAGCATCGACTACTACCACATCGATCTGAAGGACGAAGTAGGGACTATCTCCGCGAGCGTGATCTTCAGCCAATGCGCCAATAACGCGGATCCTTTCTATTGCAGCCAGATCTTCCGTAACCCGGTTACGGGCGGTCTGAATACGATCGGTCCCCCAGCGGGGGGCGGTTACGTGGTTCAGACGAACGTCAACATCGGCGAGTCGGTCGTCAGTGGCATCGATCTGCAGTTGCACTATCGATACGACCTGCCGCGGGCACTGGGTGGCCTGGTCTTTGACATGAACGGCACCTATCTGCAGCACTCCGAGACCACGCCGGTACCCGGGGCCCACACTTACGATTGCGCCGGCTACTACGGATTCACGTGCCAGACCGTGAATCCGCGCTGGCATCACATCTTGCGGACGACCTGGTCTACTCCCTGGAATTTCAGTACCTCTCTCACCTGGCGGTACCTGGGTCCCGTCTCGGACGACAACAATTCACCCGATCCGACGCTGCACTTTGCGACCTTCGGCGCGTACGACTACTACAACGCGCGGGTACCGTCGTTCAGCTATCTGGACCTGGAGGGAAACTGGCAGGTGACCAGGGTGCTGAGCATCCGGGGTGGCATCAACAACCTGCTGGACAAGGATCCACCCCTGATCAACTCGGTGCTGGTGCCCGGCGGCCAGGCGAATACCAACGACGTCTACGACCTGTTCGGCAGACAGATCTTCCTGGCCTTCACCGCGAAGTTCTGACGGGCTCGGTGGGCGGCGGCCGAAACGGTCGCCGCCCCTGTTTCTCGGCCCCGGCGCCCTGCCGCCCTGGCGTCCGGCCGCCTCGCAGCGCCCGGCACCCAGCGCCCGGCACCCAGCGCCCGGCACCCAGCGCGCGGCACCGTGTTGTCGGCCTGCTGTTGCCCGCTCCCGGCTCGTAACCCTGCCCGGCTCATAACCCTGTATGAGCCCTTGATACCGATAGAATATAATCCGCCCACCGCGGACACGGCACACTGCGCGGCGAGGATTGCGTTCATGAGCGCCGACCCCGGGCGGATGGCGGGTCGCGGCTGCGCACAATGAATATCCCTGCCATCCGCGAGAGGATCGATCGTGTTGAGTGACTTCAGGCCTTCCATGCACTGGCGGGCAGCTGCCGCCGTGGCGTTCATCGTCGCAACCGCTTCAGCCAGGGCAGAGGATGCCCCGGAAGCCTCCGCCGAGTCGCTCGATACGGTGACCGTGTTCGGCTCGCGTCTGCAGAACCGGACGACGTTCGACAGCGCCGTCCCGATCGATGTCTACAGCCCGACCGATCTCGCGCTCACCAGCAGTTCGGGCGAACTGGGCCAGGTACTGCAGGCCCTGTCGGCGTCGATCAATATGCCGCGCGCCTCATCCAGCGGTACGTCCGACAGTATTCGTGCCATCCAGTTGCGCGGTCTCGCCCCGGACCAGGTGCTGGTGCTGGTCAACGGCAAGCGCTGGCATACGAATGCGGTCATGGACATCGAAGGCCTGTTTCCGGGTACCGTGGCAGTGGATCTGAACGCCATACCGCTCGAGGCTATCGATCACATCGAAGTGCTGAGGGACGGTGCCGGTGCCATGTACGGCAGCGACGCCGTCGCCGGGGTCGTGAATATCGTGCTGAAGTCAGGTCGCGGGCCTTTCACGGCCGAGGTCGGGTTCGGCGAGAACCATACCCATTTCGCGCCGACGGACTCGACCATCACGGACGGCCAGGACCGGACGGTCGGAGCCAGCGGCTCGTTGCCGATTGGCAGCGAGGGTTCGATCCGCTTCGGGGGCAACTACCAGAACCGGGCTGCCACCCATCGCGCCGGACCGAGCAGCGCCACCTGGACCTCCTACAATTCCACGCCCGCTGACCTGGCGCTCGATGGCAAGGTGCTGTTCCAGTCGGGCGATCCGAAACTGCAGAACACCGGCATCTTCTACGATGCGGATCTGCCGCTCGCCGACGATCTCAAGGCTTATTCGTTCGCCACTGCCAATTGGCGCACGACTCACGGGGCTGCATTCTTCCGCTATCCGGGCGACCCGACCAATGTCCTCGCGATTTACCCGAATGGATTCAGGCCGGTCTCTACCGGCGACAGTAACGACGTCGGCTTCGTCGTCGGTGTGAAAGGCAAGGCGCTGGGCTGGAACTGGGATCTGAGTGCCAGCGACGGCTATAACCGGTTCCGCTATGGGCTGGAGAACTCCCTCAACGCCTCGCTGGGTCCGACCAGTCCGACCTCGTTCAGGGTTGCAACCTTCGTCTCGACCCAGCAGTCCGTGAACCTCGATCTCACCCGGGAAGTCGACGCTGGCCTCGCGGCTCCCGTCATCGCTTCCGTCGGCGCCGAGCAGATGTTCCAGCACTACCACACGAGCCCCGGTGATCCTGCCTCCTACGCCGCGGGGCCGTTCACGCTCAACGATTTCGACGAGGTGATCCCACCCGGTTCGCAGGGCGACTCAGGCCTGCGCCCGGAGGATACCGTGCATCTGCAGCGCCACGTCTCCTCCGCCTACATCGAGCTGGAGAACGACGTCACGAAGCAGTTGTTGCTGGATGTGGCGGGCCGATACTCGCATTACGGCGACTATGGCAGCTCCACGACGGGAAAGATCTCCGCGCGCTACAAGATCACCGAGGAGTTCCTGGTCCGCGGCGCCTGGTCGAACAGCTTCCGCGCGCCGGCTCTGGCGCAGACGGGAATCCGGTTCGCCACGCTCAACTTCAACGATACGGGCACTGCGCTGCAGAACAACGCGTGGCTGCCGCCGAGCGACCCTCTGGCGCAACTGTTGGGTGCCCGACCGCTCAAGCCCGAGCGCTCCACCAACCTGACAGCCGGTCTGGCGTTGCGTCCCGAGCCGGGGACGTTTGCGACTCTTGATTTCTATCAGGTGCGCATCACCGACCGCATCACGCCGACCGGCCAGCTGTCCACGGCCGACGAGAGTCAGTACCTGGTCGACCATGGGCTGACGGACATCGCCTCGGTGCAGTACCTCACCAACGCGTTGGATACCACGACGCGCGGATTCGATCTCGTGGTTGGCCATGAAAGGGCGCTTCTGGGTGGCACGCTGAAGGTGGATGCCGCGTTCAACCGCAACTATCTGCACGAGGATCGCGAGCGCGATCCATCCCTGCTGAGCGGCACGGTTCTGATACCTCTGGAATACGGATCTCCGAGCACGAAGCTGGTATTGAACGGCGACTGGTCGAACACCCGATGGGGCGCCCACATCCAGGCGACCCGATACGGCACCGTGTACGCGTTCTCCTACGACTCGGCGCTTCCGACGATCAACGGCTCCAACGTTCAGCGCTATTCGCCGGAGTGGTCGATCGACCTGCAGGGCAGGGTCAACCTGTTGCCCAATCTCCAGCTCGCGGTCGGTGGCACGGATGTCTTCAACCGGTATCCGGACCAGACGACGCCCGATGGCAACTACGGCGGGGCATTCCCCTACAACTACGCCCATCCGCTGGGGATCAACGGTGCGTACTACTACGCGACGCTGTCCTTGACGCTGGGGCACTGACGCGCCGACCCGCTGGCGGGTCGAAGCGCCGACGCGCGATACGCCGATGCTGGGGGCTCAGGTGCCTGCGCTACCCGCGTACCGCTGTTGCGCGAGAGTCTGGTAGAGCGGCGGTGAGAGCAGCTTCGATACTCCAGTCGCAACTGCCGCCGTGACCATCAATGGCAGAACCATTGCGTGCTGCGTCGTCATTTCCATGACGATGACCAGAGAGGTCAGGGGCGCCTGCGTAACGCCGGCGAGGTACCCGCACATTCCCAGAATGGCGAAGGGCTCGGGCGCAACGTGCCCGAGTATGTCAGCCGCGGTCTGCCCCAGCCCCGCGCCAACGGATAGCGACGGAGCGAGCAGGCCCGCGGGCACACCACTGAGATAGGCGCCAAGAGTAGCCGCTGCGCGAGCCGGACCGTAATACCAGGGCAGGTGCGCGTGCCCTTCGAGAATGGAGCGCGCTTCCGTGTAGCCAGTGCCATAAGTCAGACCGCCGCCCAGATAGCCGATCACCGCAACGGCAAGTCCGCAGAGGGCGGCAAACGCGACGGGAGTCCAGGCTGGCCTGCCGCGCAGCCAGGCTCGCAGACCTCCAACTCCCAACAGGGTGATGCGGCTGAAGAGACCCCCCGTCACACCGCCCAGCACGGCCACGATGATCGTGCCAGGCGAAACGGAGTGGGCCGCGACCGCGACCGTCGGCTGACCGAAATAGGTGTAGTCACCGGTCAGGGCGATGGAGACGATGCCAGCCAGTATCACCGCGGTCAGAACAGTTCCGCTGGCCCGTTCCTCGAACGAGCGCGACAGTTCCTCGATCGCGAACACGATTCCTGCCAACGGTGTGTTGAAAGCTGCTGCGACTCCCGCCGCACCGCCTGCGAGAATCAGAGCGCGGCGCTGTGCGCTCTGGCTGATGTGCGGCATCCAGCGACCGAAGTAGTGAGCGATCGCCGCACCGACGTGAACCGTGGGGCCTTCGCGGCCAATGGAACCACCGCACAACAGAGCACACCCGGCCAACAGCATCCGCCCCGTGACGACTCTGATGCGCATCAGCGCGGTGCCCGCGTCGCCCGAATCCGGTTTCAGGGCGAAGATGGTCTGTGGAATGCCGCTGCCCTCCGCTCCTGCGAAGAAACGGCGCGTCAGCCAGGCGATTGCGGCGAAGCCGGCGGGAGTTGCAATCCAGGGCCACAGCGGAGATGCCCCCTGCAGACGACGGAACGCAGCCTGGGCGGCATCGGCCAGCCACGCGAATCCCACCGCCGCCACGCCCACCGCGGCTCCAGCGCTCCACAGAACGAGGCGTGGTTTCCAGTGATGGACGGACAGCAGCGTCCGCGCTGCGGTTCGCGCCGTCTCGCGGGCAGATTGCACGGGGATGGTCAGGGAATCTTCACTCCGTTCTCGGCGAACGCTTCGCTCGCGATGCGGAAACTGTCCACGGCCGCTGGCACGCCGGCGTAGATCATCACCTGCAGGAAGACCTCGCAGATCTCCGGGGGAGTCACCCCGTTGGTGAGCGCGCCCCGGATGTGGGCCTTCAGCTCATGCGGGCGGTTGAGGATACTGATCATGGCCAGATTGAGCAGACTGCGGGTCTTGCGGTCCAGGCCCGGCCGCCCCCACACCTTGCCCCAGCAGTATTCGGTGACCAGCTTCTGCAGCGGCTCGTTGAAGCTGTTGACATTGGACAGGGCGCGCTTGACGTACTCCTCGCCGAGCACTGCCTTGCGTATCCTCAGGCCCTCTTCATAGGAATCTTCTGCCATGATGCACTCCTTACGGTCGGCCGGAGCACATCATAGCGCCGGAGATGGCCGCTCCGGGCGGCCACTAGACTGCGACGCAAGAGGTTCAACGGGCGGCGCGAAGGGGGAGACCCGTGTCGGAAACTTTCGATATCGTCACCGTGGGTTCGGGGCACAACGGCCTCGTGGCCGCGGCCTACCTGGCCGCCGCCGGCAGGAAAGTGGCCGTGCTCGAGCGCAACGCCTGGTTCGGTGGCGGCGTGGTCACGCGGGAGCTGACCCTGCCCGGATTCCGCCACGACCAGCATTCGATGGCGCACATCTTCATCCAGGCCAACCCGCTGCTGCGGGATGACGAGCTGCAGCTCAAATCCCGTTATGGCCTGAGCTATGTCTTCCCCGATCCGCCGCTGTCCTGCCTGTTCGAGGACGGGCAGCGGCTGTCGCTGTACCGCGATAGGGAGCGCACCTGCGCGGAACTGGCGAGGCTCTCGCGCAAGGATGCGGAAGCCTATCGCCGTCTGTCCGAGCAGGCAGCCGCGTGGCTGCCCATGATCGCCTCGACCCTGTATTCGGCACCCATGCCCATGGGGGCCTCGACAGCGATGCTGGATCAGTCCCGCGAAGGCCGGGAGCTGTGGCGCATCAGCCAGATGAGCACGCACGAGCTGCTCAGCCGCACCTTCGAGAGCGACCTGCTGCGGATGGTGTTCGCGCGAGTCGCCGGGGAGAACCTGGTGTCGCCCGACGAGAAGGGCACCGCGCTGGGCGTGTACGTGTTTCTCGGCTTTCTCGAGGCATACGGATTCGGTCTCGCCACGGGTGGCAGCGGCAGCCTGACGCGGGCGCTGATCGCGTGCATCGAGGATCATGGCGGCCAGGTTCTTTCCAACATGGATGTGGAGCTGGTCACGACTCGCGCCGGTCGCGCCGTGGGGGTCCGGACCCGGGAGGGTCGCGAGTTCACTGCGCGCCAGGCCGTGGTCGCCGCGTTCCACCCGCATCATCTGGGCAAACGGGTTCAGGGGATCGACCCGACTGTCGCTGCCGATGCGGCAGCCACTGAGATATCCCCCAATGCCTGCATCACCGTGCATGCGGCACTGAAGGAGCCATTGCGGGACACCAGAGGCGAACCGGTCAGATCGGTGATGCTCGAGCTGCTTCCGCCACGGTACGAGCAGCTGCGACGCTCCTTCGACGACCTGCGCTACGGTGGTCTCGCCAGCTATCCGCTGATCGGCCTCGGTTCTCTGTCGGAATTCGACAGCTCGCGCGTGCCGGCAGGATGCGCCACGCTACACGCCTGGGATTACGTGCCTTACGCTCGTGCCGACGGTCGGTCATGGGATGAGGCCAAGGATGAGTATGCGCAGCGCATGCTGACGCACATCAGTCGCTTCCTTCCCAACATCGCGGGAAACGTCCTGGCATTTCACTGCGACAGCCCGGTGGACATGGAACGTACTTCTGCGAGTTTCGTGCGCGGCGATCTGCACGGTATCGCCATGCCGAGTTATCAGCAGGGTTCGCATCGGCCCACGCCGGAGTTGTCACAGTTCACGGTGCCCGGGACGGCAGGCTTGTATCTGGTGGGTCCTTTCCAGCATCCGGGCGGTGGTGTTTTCGGCGCCGGACGCGCCACGGCGCAGCGGGTCTGCGAGGATCTCAAGATCGACTTCGAGAAGATCCCGCGCCTGAGCTGAGTGGCGGTGTGTCCGCCCTGAGATCGCACCACGGTGATACACAGCGGCACGCCGCCGGCGTGCTGCGACCGAAATGCGCGCGGCTCAGCCCGCTGCCGCGATCCCCCCGTCAACGTGCAGGATTTCGCCGTTGACGAACGACGCGCCGGGACTCAGCAGGAAGACGATTGCGGACGCAACGTCGTCCTCGTGCCCAAGCCGCCGCAATGGAATGGTTCGCGATCGACGCTCGTATTCCGCCGGATCATTCAGTCCCATTGCTCCCGGCGTGGGCACCGATCCCGGCGCCAGTGCATTCACACGGACTCCGCGCGGCCCCAGCTCGGCGGCGAGCGTTTTCGTCAGCGTGGTCAGCGCACCTTTGATCAGGCTGTACATGGCGGTGTTGGGGTAGCCACGCTCAGCTACCGGTGACCCCATGTTGACGATGGCGGTCGACCGGTCCGTCTTCATGTTCGCCAGCAGCGCCTGCACACCCCAGATCGCTCCCTTGATGCCGACTCCCAACATTTGATCGGCTACGGCTTCTGTAATGGACCCGATGGGCTCGTAACGAAGCAGCATCGCGTTGTTGATCACGGCGTCCAGCCCGCCGTGGGCACGGGCGAACTCACTGGCGGCTGCCAGGATCGCCGCGCGGTTCGATGCGTCAGCGGCGTAGGGTGACGCGCGCCCACCGGCGGCCCGGATCTGCTGTGCCGTGGTCGTGCAAGCCTCCGCATCGATGTCCACGAGACCGACCGCTGCCCCGTGCTGCGCGAGGCGGACAGCCATGGCGCGGCCGAGACCACGCCCTGCTCCTGTTATCAGGACCGCCTGATCGGACAACTCGGCAACGGGTAGCACGGTTCTGTCTCCTGGCGCAATTGAGTCTGCAGGCGCGGTCTAAATGCATCGATACAGCGCATCGATCAGGCGAGCGGCCCGCGGGCCGTTCGTACCTACCGCATGCATGCGGTTGCAGGCGTAGGAGAAACCCACGCGTCCGTCGGGGTCCGCAAATCCGATCGACCCGCCGATGCCGTGGTGGCCGAAGGAACGTGGATTCGGACCCATGTACACCGCTTCGGGCGTGTTGAGAAGAATGCCCAGCGCCTGCCGGTAAGGCCGATCCTGCATGCGCTCTATCATGTTGTGCTGCAGGGTGATCATGGCTTCGATGGAGGTCGGTCGTGTCAGGCGCACTCCACCTGACTCGCCGCCACGAGCAAATGCACCGTAGATCCGCGCGACGCCGCGCGCGTTACCGTGACCGTTGCCACTGGCAATTTCCACCTGACGCCAGGTGCGCGAATTCAGGGTGACCGGCCAGGGCTCAGGGGGATTTTGCGTGAAGGCCTTGCTGCGCAGCGTATCGCTCTCCGCCTCGCGCGCCGCGAACAGCCGCGCCTGCATGTTGGGCATGACCTGGGCACAGCGCGCCTGATCGTGCGCCGACAGACTTCCGATCAGGTAATCCGCATTCAGCGGGCCTGCGATCTCCTCGCGCAGGAAGGTTCCGATGGTCTTGCCGGTGACCCGGCGTACGATCTCACCCAGAAGGAAGCCCTGCGTGTGGATGTGATAGGCGGCGACCGTGCCCGGCTCCCAGAGTGGCGCCTGTGCCGCCAACGCCTTGCAGGTGGCCTCGTGATCGTAGATCGCTCCGGGCCACATGGGGTCAACGACGATCGGCAGGCCGGCGCGATGGTCGAGTACGAAGCGCACGGGCAGGGTTTCCTTGCCGTTGCAGGCGAATTCAGGCCAGTACGTGCCGACGGGCGCGTCAACATCCACCAGTCCACGGTCGACCAGCAGACTGAAGGCCAGACCCGTGATCCCCTTGGATACGGACATCATGCAGACGATGGTGTCGTGTTGCCATTCCCGCTGCCGGCTCTCGTCCCGCCAGCCACCCCAGAGGTCCACGACCGTCTGTCCATCCAGCACGGCACTGACCGCGGACCCGACCTCGTCCTCGGCCCGATAGTTCTCCATGAACGCATCCAGCACCGCCTCGAAACCGCTCTTGCAGAACCCATTGAGCGGTATCTGCCGGTCGCCGGCGGCGAAGGTCTCATTCAGTCGGATCGTTGGCATAGCGATTGCGCGGCTCGACACCCGGGCTCGAGGGTCTCAGGCTGGTGTGCGCGGGATTCTACGGTGCGGCGGCGAGCGGGCAGCCCCCCTTTGGGGTGGTCCGGTGGGGGCTTCCACCCCAAAGGGGGGTGGCGCGCCCGTCCCCGGCCGGTACGTTGGTGCGAATGAGCGAACCGGGGGACGCTTTCGATTACGTCGTGGTGGGGGCGGGTACCGCCGGCTGCGTGCTCGCCGCCCGGCTATCGGAAGACCGTCATGTCCGCGTGGCTCTGATCGAAGCCGGGCCGATGGACTGGCATCCATTCATCCACATACCCGCCACGGTCGGTGCGGCCATCAGCCTGCGCAGCATCAACTGGCGCTTCATGACCGTGCCGCAGGAGCATCTGGCCGGCCGCGCCATCCCCATCCCCCGTGGCCATGTAGTGGGCGGCTCGGGCTCCATCAACGGGATGGTGTATTTCCGCGGTCATCCCACCGATTTCGACGATTGGGCGGCAGCAGGCAATCCAGGCTGGAGCTACCGCGAGGTACTGCCTTACTTCCTGCGATCGGAGAACAACGACGCCTATCCCGATTCTCCCTACCACGGGCAGGGTGGCCCGATGAATGTCACATTCATCAAGCGCCCCAATCCGATGACGCCTGCGTTTCTCGAAGCCATGCAAGCCCTCGGGTACCCGCGAACATCCGACTTCAATGGCCCGACCACGGAAGGGTACGGCCCGCGTCAGGGCACGATCCTCAAAGGGCGGCGCGTATCGACCGCCACAGCCTATCTGAAGCCCGCCCGTGACCGGGACAATCTGTCGATCCTCACGAACACACGCGCCACGGAGATCATCCTCGAGAACCACCGAGCGGCGGGTGTGGCCGTCGTCGACTCGGCGGGCAAGCGCTCACTCTCTGTCAGGAAGGAAGTCGTTCTCGCCGGGGGCGCCATTCTCTCGCCACATCTGCTGATGCTCTCCGGTATCGGCGACCAGGCGCAGCTGTATGCCGCGGGCATCAAGCTCAGGCACCACCTGCCCGGGGTGGGTGCCAACTATCACGATCATCTCGCCGTGGGCGTGCTCATGGAGATGAGCAACTCCGAGTCCTATGGCCTGTCCTGGCGGGCCGCGCCACGGAATCTGCTCAACGTGTTCCAGTACGCGCTGTTTCGCACCGGCCCTTTGTCGAGCAATGTCTTCGAAGCCACCGGGTTCATCCGCACGCTGCCCGAGCTGTCGCGCCCGGATGTGCAGATCGTGTTCCAGGCCGCCCGACGCAACCCCCATCCATTCCCTTTCCCGCTGGGTCACGGTTACGCGATCAGCATCGTCGGCCTCAATCCCAGCAGCCGTGGAAGTGTTCGGCTGGCGGGTGCCGATCCGCTCGCGGCACCGCTGGTTGACCCGAAGTTGTTCAGCCATCCTGACGATGTCGCCACGCTCCTGCGTGGATTCAGGATCGGCCGGCGGGTCGCGCACTCACCGGCGTTCGCGCGGTATCGCGCCACGGAAGTCGGTCCGGGCCAGACAGTGCAGGATGACGCCGCGATCATCGAATACATCCGCAAGGCCGCTTCCACAGTGCACCACCCCTGCGGTTCGTGCCGGATGGGCAACGACGAGGGGGCCGTGGTCGACGAGAATCTGCGAGTGCGGGGAATAGAAGGGCTGCGCGTGGCTGATGCATCCGTCTTCCCGCGGGTCGTCGGCGGTAACACCAACGCAGCCGTGGTCATGATCGCCGAGAAGGCCTCGGATCTGATCCGTGGCATTGCTCCGCCCCGACCCCTTGATTTGCCACGGGCGCAGACGGCGTGAGCACGGTTCCCGCCACAGGAGATTGATCCGATGACTGCAGAAACCATCAAGCACTGGCGCATCGGCGATGTGGAAGTGGCCCGCATCGTCGAGGTCAATGCGTTCGAAGACAACATCTCCATGCTGCTCAAGGAAGAGACCGCCGAGTACGTGCGCAGCATCGACTGGCTGCGCCCGCATTTCGCCACGCCCGAGGGCCTGATGAAGATCTCCTTCCAGGCCTTCGTGCTGCGCTCGCGCGGGCGCAACGTGATGATCGATACGTGCATCGGGGCCAATCGCCAGCGCGAGTACGACGTCTTCTGCAATCTCAGGACGACGTTTCTGGAGGATCTGGCCGCCGCGGGATTCCCGGCGGAGAGCATCGACACGGTGCTGTGCACGCATCTGCACTTCGATCACGTGGGCTGGAATACCCGCCTGGTGAATGGCCGCTGGGTACCGACCTTCCCCCGGGCGCGTTATCTCTTCGGCAAGGAGGAGTTCGAGCACTGGCGCCAGCTGCGCGAAACCGGCGGCTACCATAACATCGAACACCTGCACGACTCCATCGATCCGGTCGTGGAGGCGGGGCTCGTGGAGTACATTCCGGCCTCATACGCCGTAACGGACGAAGTGTCGCTGTTCCCCACGCCGGGGCACACGCCGGGACATGTCAGTGTGCTGATCCAGTCGGGCGGTCAGTCGGCGGTCATCACGGGCGACCTGATGCATCATCCCATCCAGCTGGTCGATCCCCTGCGCCACGGCAATTTCGACATGGACAGGGACCAGGGGGCGCGTACCCGCCAGTCCTTCGTCGAGCGCTTCGGGGATGCGCCGGTGCTGGTCATCGGCAGCCACTTCTCCGATCCCACCTCCGGCTGGATCGTGCGTCAGGGCAAGGGCTGGAAGCTCAGGACCGAGTAAGGCCGATCGTGGCGAGCGGAATCTGCACCATCGATGACGACATCTTCAGCAGCAGTGCGGTGCGCAATGCGCGCGCCGTGGATGATCGCCTGCGCGAACTCGCGCCCGCGGTAAAGCTGGCACGCGAGAACATCACCCTGCTGGCCCGCTATGAGCATGTGGCCGCCGGCTTGCGCGACTGGAAGATGTTTTCCTCCACATCGCGCCCGTGGCATGACCCGAAGTCAGTCCGTCCGGAATTGCTTCTGACCGACGATCCGCCCAAACACACGGCCGTGCGCGCCGTCGTCGCCAACGCGCTCTCGCCGAAAGCGCTCTCGGCCATGGAAGCGCAGTTCCGGGCGCAGGCGCAGGCTCTGATCACATCCCTGAAGCAGAAGAGTGGCATGGTGATCGACGCGGTGGCCGAGATCACACGGCCGTTCGTGTACCAGGTGCTGCCGGATCTGCTGGGAATCCCCGCGGAAGGTCGTCACAACATGTATGCCTTCGGGAACATGGTGTGGGCGACCATGGGGCCGGCCAACGAGCTGTTCGAAGCAGCCATGCGGGACACGGGTCCGGTCATCGCCTGGGTGGAACGCTGCTGCAGCCGCGAGAATCTCGCGCCGGGCAGCCTGGGCATGCAGATGTTCGAGGCGGCGGATCGCGGCGCGATCTCCGAAGCCGAGGCGAAGCTGCTGGTCGGGA
The DNA here is from genome assembly GCA_035542375.1 of Steroidobacteraceae bacterium. GTDB lineage: Bacteria > Pseudomonadota > Gammaproteobacteria > Steroidobacterales > Steroidobacteraceae > 13-2-20CM-66-19. The sequence goes on from DATKLO010000078.1 coordinate 73,312, forward strand.
TCCTGCTTTCGGCCGCCGCCGATACCACGGTGATGACGCTGGCGAGCGCAATCCATGCATTCGCCCGGTTTCCGGATCAGTACCAGCTGTTGCGGCAGGATCCCACCCTGGTGCGCGCGGCATTCGAAGAGAGTCTGCGCTGGGACTCGCCGTCGCGGATGGCAGGGCGCATCGCCATGCAGGATGTGGAGATCGAGGGTATCGTGATCCCGAAGGGCGAGCGCTGCGGCCTGATGTTCGCCGCCGCCAACCGCGATCCGCGCAAGTGGGCCGACCCCGGCCGCTTCGACGTGCGGCGCGACAACCGCGGCCATCTGGGTTGGGGGCATGGCGTGCACGCTTGCGTGGGGCGGGTACTGGCCGGACTCGAAGCGGATGCGCTGCTGGGTGCGGTGAGGCGTCATATCGGGAGTTTCGAGATGGCGGGCGAACCGGAACCGTGGATGACGACCATCGGTCACGGTCCGGAGAAGCTGCCCGTCCGGTTCGTGGCGGCGTGAGATGACAGAGGGGCAAGGCCAGTGAGTGTTGAAGGCAGGACCGAGAGCGAACGGCTGGTATTGCGATTTCTCGCGACGCTGAGCGCGGGCGACCTGGAGGGAGTGCGCAGCATGCTGCACCAGGAGGCAACGTGGAAACCTCAGGTACGCAGCGTGCCGGGGGCCGGGATCCATCGCGGTCCCGGCGGCATCGTCGACGATTTCCTCGCTCCCGTGCGCGGGCTGTTCCGCCCGGGCGATCCGAAGATCCATGTGGATTCGATCGCATCGAGAGACTCCTTCGTCATGGTCGAGTCGCACAGCGGTGGACATTTCGCCGACGGTCGTCCCTACGAGAATCTCTACGCCTGGGCGGTCGAGGTGAAGGACGGAAAGATCCACACGTTGCGCGAGTACTTCGACAGCCACTATGTGATGCAGATGACCTCACCGGAGTCCCGATGAGCACCGCCGCGTTGTTCGACGAGAATCGACTGGAGCTGCTGCGCAGCGTGATCACGCAGGACATCGCCGCGCGGCGTTACTACGGTGCCGTGCTTGCGGTGGCCCGCGGGGGGCAGTTCGGGATCTGCGAAGCATTCGGTCATGCGGACGCCGGCGGCACCAGGCCGCTCCGGCTGGATTCCGTGTTCAGCATCTTTTCGGTGACCAAGGCCATCACCAACGTGCTGGTCCTGCGCGCCATCGAGATGGGTCGCTTCGCGCTCACCACCCGAATCAGCGATCTCGTGCCGGAATTCTCTGGTGGAACGCGCCCGGAGATCCGGGTGCATCACCTCCTGACCCATACTTCGGGGCTGCCGATCGTCTTCAGCCCCAGGCCGGACATGTACATCGACCGGCTGGAGGAGATTGTTGCTGCGGTCTGCGCGCATGTGCGGCCGGCCGAGCTGCCCGGCGAGCACGTGGCGTACTCGCCGATGGCCAACCATGCGCTGCTGGGTGAAGCGTTGCGGCGCACCGATCCGCAGGGGCGTTCCTACCGGGCCATCGTGCACGAGGACCTGTTTGAGCCGCTGAAGATGCGCGACAGCTCCGTGGGGTTGCGGGCGGATCTGCGCTCACGGCACGTCGTTCCCGATTTCCGCGGCAACTTCCCGATCACGCATCCGGGCCACAGCAACCTCGGGCCCAACGGTGCCTTCGAGGAAGAGCATGCCGAGATGCCCTGGGTCGGCGTCGCGGCGAGCGTTCCCGATCTGTTCCGATTCGCCGAGATGTTGCGGCGACGCGGTGAACTCGATGGCGCGCGCATCCTGTCGCCGGCCATGATGCAGATGGCCACGCGCAACTGGACCGGCGACAAGCCCAATGAGCTCTACAAGACCTTGTTTCTGCAGCGCGGCTGGCCCCCTGCGCCCGCCTACCTGGGGTTGGGCTTCTCGCTGCGTGGAAACGTGATCTGCCATCACCTGTTCGGCACGCTCACTTCGCCGGGCACGTTCGGAAACTATGGCGCGGGCAGCGCACTCTACTGGGTGGACCCGGAACGCGATCTGACCTTCGCCTGTCTGACGGCGGGCGTGATGGAAAGCCTGGACAACATCGAGAGGTTCCAGCGCCTGTCCGATCTGGCGGTGTCGGCCATTCTTTAGGAGTACGCTGGCCTCATGCAGGACGATTTCATACCCCCGGAACGCATCGGGTTCGTGGGCCTGGGCAACATGGGTGGGCCGATGGCCCGTCATCTGGCCTCCGCCGGATTCCGGGTGGTTGCCGCCGACGCCAACGCCGCGGCGCTGGATCGTTTCTGCGCTTCGGCGACCTGCGAGCGCGCACCATCACTCGCGGAAATGGGGCGCAGCTGCCGGTTGGTCATCACTATGCTCCCCGACGGCCGCGCCGTACGTGACGTGCTCCTCGGCGCCGAAGGCATCACTTCAAACATGGCACCCGGTTCGGTGGTCATCGATATGACCTCGGCCGAGCCGGTCGGCACACGGGGTCTGGGGCGCACACTGGCTCAGTCCTCGATCTCACTGGTGGATGCGCCCGTGTCAGGTGGCGTGAAGCGCGCCGTTGAGGGCACGCTTGCCATCATGGCCGGCGGTGATACCGCCACGATTGACCGATGCAGACCCGTGCTGGACAGAATGGGAAAGGTTTTCGTGACGGGTGCGTCCGGTTCCGGACACGCCTTGAAGGCACTGAACAACTATCTCTCCGCGATCGCTCTGGCGGCCACCGCCGAGGCCATGCTGGCGGGCGAGAAGTTCGGCATCGAGCCGGCGCGGATGCTGGAGATCCTCAATCACTCGACCGGTCGCAACACCGCGACTGACCAGAAGTACCCGGCTTACATCCTCACCGGTCGCTTCGACTCGGGCTTCGCGCTCGGACTGATGGCCAAGGATCTGCGGATCGCGCTGGGACTCGCCGAAGCCGTGGGGACTCCCGCGGGTATTCTGGGTCAGTGTTCGGAACTGTGGAACCGGGCCGAACGCCTGCTCGGCGGCGGCGCGGACAACACCGAGATCGTGCGCTACCTGCAGAAATCGCAGGAGCCCGTCGCCGATGTCTGAGTCGCATCCCCATGCCTGAACTGCACCCCGATGCCTGAACCGCGCCCCTTTGAGGTGTACGCAGTCCGCTACGCGACCGCGATGCGCAGGCGCTCGGAGGTGTTCATCGGCGGCGACCCGCATGACGGTCCATTGCCTATGGACTACTTCGTCTGGGCGGCCCGGAATGAGTCGCACACGGTCGTCATCGACACGGGATTCGATGCGACCGCGGCGCAGCGGCGCGGGCGTCAGTTCCTGCGCAGCCCCGACGATGGCCTGCGTCTTCTCGGCATTGATTGCGCCCAGGTGCAGCACGTCATAGTCACGCATCTGCATTACGACCACGCCGGCAATCTGCGGCTGTTTCCGCGTGCCCGGTTCCATCTGCAGGAACGCGAGATGGCGTTCGCGACCGGCAAATACATGGGTCATCCGTTCTTCTCGCACGCCTACGATCTCGAGGCCGTGCTGTCGATGGTGCGACTCGTGTACGGGGCGCAGGTGCAGTTCCACGACGGCGATGCGGAAATCGTTCCAGGCATCACCGTGCATCGCGTCGGTGGTCACACCCACGGACTGCAGTTCGTTCGGGTCTGTACGCGGGTCGGCTGGGTGGTGCTGGCTTCCGATGCCGCTCACTACCTCGACAACATGAACTCCGGTCGTCCCTTCCCGATCGTCGCGGATGTCATGCAGATGGTGTCGGGTTGGGAGCGGCTCAAGGCGCTGGCGAGCCACCCGAGCCTCATCGTGCCGGGACACGACCCGGCGGTCATGCAGTTGTATCGGGAACCCGCTCCGGAGTTGCGCGGGGTGGCCGTCAGACTGGACGCCGAGCCCGCGCCGCAAGACTGATCGCGGACCGCAAGACTGATCCCGGGCCGCATGGCTGATCCCGGGCCGCAAGGCTGATCCCGCGCAACGCGCGGCGCCCGCGGTGCGCCCGGCGGGGCCGATAATCGGCCGCTACTTGCCGCGGCGCTGGCCGATCAGGCAGCATTTCCGCATTCGCGACCGCGGATACCCGATGAGCGCACAGCCACCCAAGCCTGTCGTGATCCGCACGAAGCTCCGGCCCCCGGCTCGCCGGGGCGGCCTGGTGCCGCGGCCGGAACTGGTGGCCCGCCTGTGCGAAGCCCGTCGGGGTCGGCTGGCCACCATCCAGGCACCGGCCGGATTTGGCAAAACCAGCCTGCTCGGTCAGTGTCATGAGCGCCTTCGCGCCACGCAACCGGTCGCGTGGCTGAGTCTCGATCCGTCGGACAACGACTATCTGCGCTTCCTGGCGCATCTGCTCGCCGCAATCGAATCCAGCGGCGCGCAGACCGGCCGGGAGTTCAGGCAACTGCTGCGCTACGGTGCGCGACTGGCCCCCGGCACCTGCGCCGATCTGCTCACGAGCGCGCTGGATGCGGCGCAATCCGCACTCACGCTGTGCATCGATGACTTCCACCTGCTGGACGATGCCCGTTGCGCGCAGCTGCTGTCACAGCTGCTGCTCGCGCCCCGTTCCAACCTGTCCTGGGTGCTCGCCAGCCGCACCGCGCTGGGGTCGCTGCCACTCAGCCGGTTGCGCCTGCTGAACGAGCTGGTGGAAATCGACGCGTCCGCGCTGAAGTTCAGCGCGGCAGAAGGTCACGAATTCCTGCGCAACGCCGTCGGCGAATCGGTCGAACCCGACCTCTCCCGTCTCCTGACGGAGCGCACCGAGGGCTGGGTCGCCGGGCTGCAACTCGCATCCCTCGGCTTGCGGGCAACGGGCAGCCGCACGGAGCTGATTCGCGACTTCACCGGAGCCAACCGCAACGTCGCCGATTTCCTGCGCGATGCCGTGCTGTCCAACCTGGATGAGCCGACGGTGGACTTCCTTCTCGTCACCTCGATCCTCCCGCGGTTGAGCGTGGAGCTGTGCAACTTCGTGACGGGCCGCGACGATGCGCGGCAGCGACTGGATCTGCTGGAAACGCTCAACCTGTTCATCTTCTCGCTGGATGACGAGCGCCGCTGGTACCGGTACCACCACCTGTTCGCCGAGTTCCTGGAGCAGCGGCTGTGCGACCGCGAGCCGGCACGGGCGCGCGAGCTGCAGCAGCGCGCGTCGGCGTGGTTCGAGGAGGCGGGCTATCCGCTCGAGGCCATCGAGCTGGCGCTGCGCGCCCAGGCCCACGGGCGGGCCGCGCGGCTGCTGGATGGACTGGGACTGTTCGACCGCGGCCAGGCGGCGACGCTGGAGCACCTGGCGCGACGCATCCCCAAGGCCGTGTTCGAACAGTTTCCGAACCTGGAACTCGAACGGATCTACGCCTGGGAGGCCGACTGGAATTTCGCGCGTTCGCGGGCGGGACTCAACCGTCTGAAGCGCGTGTTGCGCGAGTGGTGCGAGGGTCGCCGCACGGCCCCGGACCATGTTGATCTGCAGTACATCGCGGCCAAGATCGCGCACCGCGAGATGATGGTGCTGTTTGTCAGCGACGACATGGCCGGTACCAGGGCGGCGTGCGAGCAGTGGCTGGCCGCGAAGCACTGCGCCGACGTGCACATGGAGATCTCCACCGTCGGGGCACTCCTGGCCGCGCGTCGCGAGCACTACGACTGCGCCGGCATCGAATCGGTCGCCGCAGCGCTCCATGAGCAGTATCAGCGTGCGCAGTGGGCCTTCGGCGAGATTTTCCAGGACTGCATCAGCGGACTGGTGTTCTTCCAGACCGGCGATGCGCTCCGCGCGCGCGGATTGTATGAGCGCGCGCTCGATTCGGCGGTCGCCCTGCACGGCAGGCTGTCACCGCTGGCATCCATGCCCGCACTGCTGCTCGCCGAAGTCTGCTACGAGCAGAACAACATGTCGCGGGCGCGGGAGTTGATCGTCGACTATCTCGATGTCTCCCACGGACTGGGCTACGTGGACAAGCTCATAGCGGCGTATGTCTCCAAGGCGCGCCTGGAGGCGAGCGACGGCCAGTTCGAGACGGCTCAGCAGACTCTGGATGAAGGTGAGCGGCGCGCGCGCTCGACCGGATTCGTACGCCTGTCAGCGAACTTGCTTTGCGAGCGCATGCGGCTGCTGCTGCTCGGTGGCAATGCGTCCGCTGTGATCGACCTGGCGCGCCTGGCCGGATTGCTGGGCAGCAGTGCAACTGTGCAGCCTCATGAGGGGGTGACTTCCACCACCGAACGACTGGCGATTGCATGGGCTTACGCAGCCCGCGCGCACGACGACGTGGACGGCGCCATCCGTCTGCTGAAGAACTGGTACCGCTTCGTCATGGAGCGGCAATGTCAGCGCTCGGGACTGCGGCTGGGACTGGAGCTTGCCACGCTATTCTGCCTGCGTGACGACACGAGCGCCGCCCGGCACCATCTGTGCGAGGCGATCCGCATCGCCGCGCCGCACGGCCTGCTGCGGCCCTTCATCGACGCGGGCCCGGAGATTCGGCAACTGCTTCAGCAGCTGGTCGAAGGGGAGGAACTGACCGGCCTCGAATTGCAGTGTGCCCGGGAGGCTCTGCAGGGCTTCCAGGCGGAGAAATCCTGGACCGAACCGGCTTCACGGCTCCCACACACGCCTTTGCCGCTGGGAGTCCTCTCGCACCGCGAGGTGGATATCCTGGAACTGGCCGCGAGTGATGTTCCCAACCGGGAGATTGCGCGCCGCCTGGTCCTGTCGGAACACACGGTGAAGTGGTACTGGAAACAGATCTTCGGCAAGCTGAATGTGCATCGCCGCCTGCAGGCCGTGATTTCGGCCCGGGCGGCCGGTCTGATCCACTAGCTAGCGTTCCGCAGGATGCGGGCCGCGGAGGCGGTGCGGCCATGAAGCGATCCCTTGGCGTGGAATCCCCTGTCGGCTCGTGCCATTGCGGCGCGGTGCGCATCCAGGTGCGGCGCATGAGTCGGACGCTCACGCACTGCAACTGCTCCATCTGCCGCCGTTACGGGGCGCTCTGGGCCTACTACAAGGCCAGCTCGGTGCGGATCGAGGCACCCCGCGGAGCGTTGCAGGCCTACTCATGGAACAAACGCATCCGCAACTACTACCACTGTCGCAAATGTGGCTGCGTCACGCACTACGCCTACCGCAACCGGCCGAATGACACAACCATGGGCGTGAACATGGCCAACTTCGACCCCAGCGTGCTGGCCGGTGCACGGATCCGTCACCTCGACGGCGCGTCGAGCTGGAAATTTCTCGATTGAGGTGATGGTGCATCCGAGCACGCGCGGATGCGCTGGTCGATGAAGCGCCGCTCGGCGGAGTTGCGCGACAGGGCGAGGGCCGCCTGGAAGTGCTCGCGGGCGTCATCCACGTGTCCACGCCGCAACTCGAACTCACCGAGCGCGGCCGGATAGAACGGATAGGACGAGAGGCGCTCGCGGTCCGGGATGCTGCGGATCGCATCGAGTCCTTGCTCGGGGCCATGGATCTGCGCGATCGCGATGGCGCGGTTGAGGGCAACGATCGGGGAGGGCGCCAGCGCCAGCAGCGCATCGTACAGGCCGATGATTGTGTGCCAGTCCGTGTCCTGACTGCGCTGTGGTGTCGTGTGCAGAACCGCGATGGCCGCCTCTATGTGATATGCAGTGGGCTCGGGTCCGGCGGCGGACAGTTCCAGATGCTTCAGGCCCGACTCGATCAACCCACGATCCCACCTGCCACGGTCCTGTCCGGCCAGAACCAGTAGATTTCCCTCGGCATCCGTGCGGCCAGGCAGGCGCGCGAGATTCACGGACAGCAGAGCCGCGAGAGCATGGGTCGCCGGCACGGCGCCAAGAGGATGCTGGAGCAACTCGGTGGTGAGTCTGAGGGCTTCCCTGCACAGCTCTTCGTGGATGGCGGCCTCGGGCGAGGCGCCGTGATATCCCTCGTTGAAGAGCAGGTAGAGCGCCCGGTGCACGGCGGGCAAGCGGGCCGAAAAGTCGGCCGGCGCACGGATGTCAAACAGCTTGTTCGATGTGGCGAGAACTTTCTTGGCCCGGCCGATGCGTTTCTCCATCGCCTCATGGCGGCTCACGAAGGCCGCGGCGACTTCGTGTACGCTGAAACCGCACAGGATGTGCAGGATCAGCGCGACCTGCGCGGTCTCCGGAAGTCGTGGGTGGCAGCAGGAGAACATCATCCGCAACAGGTCGTCCTTGACCTCCGCGGGTGAGAACAGCTCTTCCACCGTCGGCACGAGCGTCCACTCGCTCAGCAGGGCTTCGCTCAGTTCGGGCGCGAACCGGCGCGCGGTACGCTCCCGTCGCAGCGCATCCAGCGCGCAGTTCTTCGCCGTGGTCATGAGCCATGCCGCGGCGTCCCGGGGGACGCCGCGGAACGGCCAGACTTCCAGCGCGCGACAGAATGCCTCCTGCACCACATCTTCGGCGAGAGCGAGGTTCTGGATGCCGAAGACCCGGGCGACCGTCGCGGTGATCCGTCCTGACTGCTGCCGGAACAGATGCTCGACGGGCTCCATCACGCGTCCATTTTCATGACCGGCCGTACCTCCACCTTGCCGGCGCGCTGCAGGATGGGACAGCCTTTGGCGAGCTCGGCGGCTTCGGCCAGATCGTTCGCCTTGATCAGCGTGTAGC
>DATKLO010000079.1:0-3475 GCA_035542375.1 Steroidobacteraceae bacterium
CCAGCTTCTTCTGGTCGGCCATGGAGTAGCTCGTGTAGTCGTGAATCGGTCGATCCGGGAAGCACGTATGGAATGCAGCCGGCAGCCCGCTCACCTGCAGATTCGTGCCGTGCCGGCGCCCGGCCGCGGCGATCCCCTCCATCAGCGCCTGACCGGCAGCGTTGATCCGCTTGTATGCGGCTTGGTCGTTCGCGGCCAGCTCACGCAGCGAGGCCAGCGCGGCGGAGAGGCTGACGAGGTTGGCGTTGTAGGTGCCCGAGTGGTTGACGCTGCCGGAAGCGAACATCTCCATGATGTCCCGGCGACCCGCGAGCGCTGCCACGGGGAATCCTGCGCCCAGGGCTTTGGCGAACACCGACAGATCCGGCTTGATGTCGTACAGTTCCTGCGCGCCGCCGGGGGCGACCCGGAAGCCGGTGATGACCTCGTCGAAGATCAGCACGATGCCGTGCTCCGTCGTCACGCGACGCAGGTGCTGCAGAAAGCCCGGATTCGGCAGGATCCCGCCGGTGTTGAACATGATGGGTTCGGTGATGATGGCCGCGATGCGCGAGGCATTCGCCCCGACGTACCGGTCGATGACGTCGGTGTCGTTCCACGGCAGCACCGCGAAATCGTCCGAAGCGTGCCTGGACTGGCCCGCGGACTGAAGATGCCGCGGCCGCGGGATCGGATTGCCTCCGGCAGCAACCGGCGGGGTCAGATTGATCAGCACATTGTCGAACCAGCCGTGATAGTGGCCTTCGAACTTGATGATTTCGCTGCGTCCGGTATAGGCGCGCGCGACGCGGATCGCCGCCTGAACCATCTCCGACCCGCTCAGCCCGAAACGAACCAGCTCCGCGGATCTGACGCTTGCGCAGAATTCGTTCGCCAGCTCCAGTTCAAGCGTGTGCTGTCCGGCAAAGAGTTGCCCAAGCCCGAGAGTACGCGTGACGGCCGCTGTCACGGCCGGCGGCGCATGGCCAAGTATCGTGGGGCCCATACCGAGCGCGTAGTCGATGTAGACGTTTCCATCCACATCGGTCAGGCGTGAGCCCTTGCCGCTCGCGAAGCAGATGGGCGCGCTGTTCAGGCGAACGTTGCTGTTCACCCCTCCCGGGATGAGCGCTTTGGCGCGTTCATGATAGTGCCGGGATTCTTTTGCGGCCGGAGTTCCGCGGTTCTGCTGTTTCGGTCGTGTCATTCCGGTGACCCCCTCGATGGTCGTGTCCGGCAGCGTTTTCTGCGGTACTGGCAACGATGTTGGATTCCGCCGGACGCAACAGTATCTCACACATTGGAACGAGAGAATCAAGGGTCGGGCAGATTTCCCTGGCCCCGGATCGGCGCGCGTCGCTCTCGGGCCACAGTTGTGTGCGCTCGCGCCGGATACGCTTGCGGATCGGGCGAAACCGCTATTAGCGTAATTCGTGGGCGTTCATGAGGGAGCAGCCGACGCCTGTCCGCCACGTCCGGCGCGCTTGCGTTGTCGACCATCTGTAGTACTATGGGGTGCAACGGTGGTTCCACAGAGTGGAACAACAACCGGATACCCAGAACCAATCAGCGGGGGAAAGATGAACAGCACAGGTCTGCGCATCCCGAGCGCAATCAGCTTCGCTCTGTGGGCCGTGGTCACGAATTGTGAGGCGAATGCCGCCGCTGGAGACGCCGATTCAACGGCGGGAGCGGCGGTGCTGCAGGAAGTGGTGGTGACCGCGCAAAGGCGCGAGGAAAACATCAGCCGCGTCCCGATCAGCATCTCGGCATTCAGCCAGGCGGATCTCGATAGCCGCGACATGAAGACACTGGGCGACATTGCGGCCGCAACGCCGGGCGTGGACTTCCGCCCGGTCGGCTACTCGAACTGGTTCACCATCCGCGGTATCTCGCAGAACGCCGGCGGCGGCGTCGCTGGTCTCGGACCTAACACGACAGCTCTTTACGTGGACGACGCGCCTCTTCAGGCCCGTTACGCAAACGCGGCGGTACCGACCGCAGTACCCTACGTTTTCGACATCGATCACATCGAGGTGCTGCGCGGCCCGCAGGGCACGCTGTTCGGCGCCAGCGCCGAGGGTGGCGCGATCCGGGTGATCTCGCATGCCCCGTCATTGACCGAATTCTCCGGCATGATGCGTGCGGAGGGATCGCAGATTGACAACGGCGGCCTCAATTCGGAATTCGGCGCTGCGGTCGGTGGACCCATCATCAAGGACGTGCTGGGCTTCCGTGCCAGCGTCTGGACGCAGCACGACGGTGGCTTTGTCGACCAGGATCCGTCGCTGCTGGGTCAGCCGCCGGCCAACAGCATTCCCCGTGGCCAGGTCCCGGGCGACCTGCTGCCCGCCATTGTCGGGGGCCAGGGCGGCAACAACGTGAACAAGGCCGACACGTACTCCGCGCGGGTGGCGCTGCTGTGGAAGCCGACGGACTTCATGACCGTAGAACCGGCCATCTACTACCAGAAGCGCGACCAGAACAGCGCGGATCTGTTCGACCCGACCATCGGCGATCCCGCGAAAGGCAAATTCGTCTCCTCGCGCATCCTGCAGCAGCCGATCAACGATTCGTTCTACACGCCGTCCCTGAAGCTGGTGTTCGACCTGGGCTGGTCACAGCTGACCAGTCTGTCGAGCAACCTGCGTCGCCTGGACAGCCAGGGTTACGACTACACGCTGGTTCTGCCGCCTGCATTCGGGTGGCAGCTGCCGACGTCAGCGGCCGATGCCGAGCCGGTGATCGTCGGCACGAACCAGAGCAACTTCACACAGGAACTGCGCCTGCAGTCCCCCAATAGCAGCGAGCACTTCCACTGGACGTTGGGTCTGTACTATTCGAATCTGCACCAGCACGATTTCGAAACCGCGGCCGGTCCCACCTACCCGCAGTTGACGCTGGCAAATACTGGCATGACCATGCAGGAGTATTTCGGCGAAGGTCTGGTGCACGGCGATCTGACCTACATCTCGGACCAGTTCATCGTGGACAAGCAGAAGGCCGTGTTCGCCAACGCCGACTACGACCTGGGTCAGCACTTCTCGGTCTTTGGCGGCGTGCGCTACGAGCACCAGACGAACAGCTACCGGACGGTGTCCGATGGCCCGCTGGCCGGGGGCCCCAGCGATATCACCGCGACGAGCAAGGGCAACGTGACCTCGCCCAAGGCGGGCCTCAACTGGAAGGTCGATGACCGCACGCTGGTGTATCTCTCGGCGGCGAAGGGCTATCGCCCGGGCGGTGCAGGCATTCCGGTTCACCTGAACACGCAGGCCTGTACTGACCAGCTGAACCAGCTCGGCGGCACGTCCAACTACAACGCGGACACCCTCTGGAGCTACGAGTTGGGCCTCAAGACCCAGTTGTGGGATCGCCGCCTGTCGATCGAAGGCAGCGTCTATCACATCAACTGGACCGACATCATCAGCGCGGTGCACGTTCCGCTTTGCGCTACCCATATCTCCAAGAACCTGGGTGATGCGAAGAGCGACGG
>DATKLO010000080.1:0-8859 GCA_035542375.1 Steroidobacteraceae bacterium
AAGTACGCGCACGCGGCGCTGCAGAAGCTCGGCGCGTGGAGCTCGGTGGCCGACAGACTCGTGCGCGCCGAGAACGTGCGTGCGGCGCTCGCTTTCGTGGCACGCGGCGAGGCGAGCCTGGGCATCGTGTACAGCACTGATGCGCTGGCCGAGAAGCGCGTCCGTATCGTCGCCGAGTTTCCGTCGGACAGCTACCCGCCTATCATGTATCCCATCGCACTGACGACCCACGCAGGACCTGATGCGGCTCGGTTCGTCGAGTTCGTGCGCAGCCGCGCGGCCCGCGCCACCTTCGCCAGATACGGGTTCGAGGCATTGCACTGACACACGCTCCCGATGAATCCACCGCCGGCCGACGCCTGTTGTCGATCTTCAGCGGCTCGGCGGGCAATCTCATCGAGTGGTACGACTGGTACGTCTATTCGTCTTTCGCTATCTACTTCGCCCGCACCTTCTTTCCCTCCGGTGACCGGACCGCGCAGCTGCTGAACACGGCCGGCGTGTTCGCGCTCGGCTTTCTGGTACGTCCACTGGGAGGCTGGCTGCTCGGCCGCTATGCCGATCGGCACGGCCGGCGGACCGCGCTGACCGGTTCCGTCTATCTGATGTGCCTGGGCTCGCTCATGATCGCGGCAACACCCGGCTACGGACAGATCGGCATTGCCGCGCCGCTGCTGCTGTTGTTTGCACGGCTGCTGCAGGGGCTGAGTGTCGGCGGTGAGTACGGTGCCAGCGCGACCTATCTGAGCGAGATCGCCACCAGCCGCCGCCGCGGGTTCTACTCCAGCTTCCAGTATGTCACGCTCATCATGGGCCAGCTGCTCGCGCTGGGCGTTCTCGTGCTGTTGCAGAGAGTGTTCCTGACCGAGCGGCAGCTGCAGGACTGGGGCTGGCGCATTCCGTTCATCATCGGTGCGCTCTGCGCGGTCGGCACTGCGATACTCCGTCGCGGCATGGAAGAGTCCCCGGCATTCAAGGCCCCCGGCGCGGCCCGGGCAGCTGCGGATGCGGCGCGGCTCGAGGGTGCGGTTCAACCTGCAGGCGCGCCTCGCGGGACGGCCGGCGGGCCGCCGCAGCGTGGCTCCCTGCGCCGTCTGCTTGATCATCCCCGCGAGGTGCTCACCGTCGTCGGACTGACTCTGGGCGGCACGCTCAGCTTCTACACCTTCACGACCTACACACAGAAGTTCCTGGTCAACACGGCCGGCTTCGACAACCAGACCGCCGCAGCCGTATGCGCGCTCGCCATGCTCGTCTTCATGCTGCTGCAGCCACTCGTCGGGCTTCTCTCGGACTTCGTGGGCAGACGCCCGGTGCTGCTGGCGTTTGGCGTGCTGGGCACGATCTGCACCGTACCCCTGATGCGCGCCATCGCAACGGCTGCGAGCGCGACCCAGGCATTCGTCCTCATCGTGATCGCGCTGACGATCGTCAGCGGTTACACCGCCGTCAACGCCATCGTAAAAGCCGAGCTGTTTCCAACAGAAGTGCGTGCACTGGGAGTCGCGTTGCCTTACGCGATGACAGTGGCCCTGTTCGGCGGATCAGCGGAATCGGTGGCGCTGTGGACCAAATCGATCGGTCACGAGAGCGCGTTCTACTGGTACGTGTGCGCCTGCACGGCGATCTCCCTGATCGTGTACCTCCTCATGCCGGAGACACGCAGGCATTCGCGCATCCCCGCGGATTGAGCGCGCCGGCACCGACAAGGCCGGATCTGCCGAGCCTGATTCAGGGCCGGGATCGCTCAGTCCCGCTTCGACTCGATGGCTTCGATATCCGCGAGATCCTGAGCCCGCCCGGCGGCCCGCTTGTTCTTGATCAGCGCCGCGCGCCCAATCACGGGAATCTTCCTGCCCTCGAGCATCAAGCACGATCCCTCGGCAATTGCCTCATCGAACGTAATCCCATCGGCGCGATTCAACACGTCGATGCGCCGCGGAGGCAGGCCGATCTGCAGGATCTCACCAGTGTCATTTGCGAAATCCTTCGCCTGGACCTGAAGGGCCTCGAGTGGTGCTCCGAAGGCGGCCAGTGCGCGATAGACGCGTTCGGCGTTGCTGATACTGGCTTTTATCAGTACGTCCATATCCTTGGTGGCGCGCGGGTGACCGTGAAATGCGACCGCATGGCCACCCACGAGCACGAACTCCGCACCCACGTCGGCCAGCTCCAGCAGCAGATCGCGAAAATCTTCCGGAAGCTCGTTCACTTGGGGCGTTCCGGCACGAATCTCATCGGCGTCTGTTCGCGGGTATAGTCGGGAATCCCCTTTCCCGCCAAAGCCCAACACTCGCGTGTGAGCTGCTGTACCAGCGATACGGCGGCGAGCCCGGACAGCGGCATCGGATCCGGCTCCCGGTGCCCCGACGAGCCGAGAGTCAGGATCATGGTTCGGCGGCGCTGGGCAGCTCGCAGCTTGCGTCCAGATTCATCCATGGGCCTTAGGCTATCATAGGAACCAGGATTCCGTGCGCACATAACTTCATGATTGGATAGAGATTATTGCCGACCCGCGGCTCATGCCGGAACTGCGTGATCGAGGCCGTGCCGGTCAAGTAAGCGCCGGAGGCGCCGATAAGAAGGAGGTTCGGTCTGTCGGCTGCTGCAGTGCACTAGCCGCTGCGCCTTTCGGGAGTGTGTGCCGTGAGATTACTTTGGATTGCCGCCTTCGTAGCACTTGCCGCGTGCGGGTCGTCCGCCGATCTGCCGCGACCCGTGCCGCCGCAGGGAAAGTCTGCGTTGCTCGTCGAAATCAGCAACAACCAGCAGCTGGCTCTGGCCGGTTCGGTCTTCTGGGACGGAACAGCGCAACCCGCCTCGATTCAATATACGGGCAAGAGCCAGTACAGGCCGAGGCTGACTCTGCGCCTTGCCAGCCCCAATGGCTTCGGCCTGTTCGCCGATTACGAAAAGGGGAGTGCCTCGATACCCGTCAACCTCCCGGAGGGGTGTGACGATGGCGGCGGCGATCTCAAGAGCGGCTGTTACGGGCAACTTGGCCTTGCGCAGTTCGACAGGGACGGAAACCCGGACATCGTGGTGGCGTTCGGGGATGGAAACATGAACCTCCACGTCAATGTCATTCGCTACCACCCGCCTGGCTCTGCCGGCGACGTAAGCCGATCGGAGAACTGGGAGCTCATTGGCTCCTTTGAAGGACAATCGAAAGCGCTTCTCAGCGCTGCGGACATTCAACTGCCGATCGGCTCGAACGGCAGCGGCAACCGGTTCGTATTCGCCGATGGCAGGTTCCTCGATTTCAACGCGCCATCCACTGCCCAGGCGCGACAAGTGCCGAATACTCCGGCTCCACCAGTGACACAGCGCCCAGCGACACCCACAGGGCACTTCCGCGCAGACGGCCTGTATGTCTATGACCGCACTGGTGCGACCGCCGCGGGCGAACAGGAGCGAACCTCCCGCACCGTCGCTGCCGGGGCGCCCTTGTGCTCCTCATTCAAGGGTGCAATTACCGCCGCGGCGGTCATGCGGTCCGGAAATTCAATGGCCGTCGATGCGGTGCTGTCACGCCAGGGATGCGAAACATCCTCACAGGCGATTGTATTGGACCCTGGTGCGAGCGTGAACGAGCTACAGGCTGGGGTCGTCGTGATCAACACGCCCGGTGGAGACCGGGTCTACACGACGGCTGATTCGCTATCAACCAGCGGGCAATAGATCTTCCAGCGGGATTCAGCGGCCATACTGAGGCAGGTCAGGCGATGCGCCGGGCTCCAAAAGCGTTCAGTACCGCATCCGCATCCGCTTGCGGACACAGCATCACACACTTCACGAGAGCGTCGGCAATGACGGCTTCGCTGGCGGCTACCGCCGCAAACCGATTGAGCGGCGCGTTGAAGCCAGCGGTCGCCACGGTCCGGTTGTAATACCCCTGATGTTCGGCCGGCCGCTGTTCCGCAGCGGAGTCGCTGACCGCAAGAGCCGTCTCGCCCAGCGTAAGACTGCGATGACTGCCGTCGGGCTGACGCAGCAGTACGGGCGCGGCATGCTCGCCGAACAGCCGCAGATCTCCGCCCGCGTTCACCAGTGCGGCATCGCAACCGAGCGTGCGCAGAACGGCAATGGCCCGATCGACGGCGTGACCTTTGGCGAACCCCCCGAAATCCAGGGCCACCTTGGCCCGGCACACCACGTGATGCGTTTCATCGGCGTCCTCGATCAACTCAACATCGGCCAGCCGTCCCGGGCAGCAGGGGAGACAGGGATCAAACACGCCGCGAGTGAGTGACGCGAGCCTGTGGGCGAGCTTGAGGAGCTGGGCGGTCGCGGCATGCACGCGGGTCCGGGTACCAGCGGGCGCCGCATTGATCCGGGCGAGGTCGCTCTGTGGGGCGCGCGGATGCATCCGGCGGTCTACTTCAAGGACGGCGGAGAAAGCCGCTTCGACGGCCTCCAGGGCTTTGGACTCGCAGACATGCGTGGCTTCGATGGCCACGAAGGTCCCCAGCAGCACGCGTAAGCGCCGGATGGATCGCGCATTTTCACGAGGCTGCCCGAGCGTCGCTGCGGTCAAGGTCTCGCCCACTGGCGCACCGGCGCCTGGCTCGATATGCTTGGAAGAGTAAGAATGATTCGCATTTGCATTATTGTCAAGGCATCACGTGAACCGCTCGATTCTTACCGTACCGGGTCTCGCCGCGCTCGCTCTGGCACCCATGCCAGTCGTGATCGCGGCCGATTACCTCTCGGTGGAGGCCGCGCAGAAGGCGCTGTTCGCGCAGGCGGACCGCTTCGAGGAAGTCGCCCTGAGTCTGAACGCCGCCCAGAAACAGGCGGTCACGACGCTTGCCGGTCCGCAACCGCCGCATCGGTCGTTGCGCGCGTGGAAGGCTTTCAGGGGCGATGAACTTCTCGGTCATGTGTTCGTGGATGAGGTGCTCGGCCGGCAGGAGATGATCACCTACGCGATGGCGGTGGATCGGTCAGGTCATCTGGGTGCGCTCGAGGTGCTCTCATACCGGGAAAGTCACGGCGGGGAGATCCGCAGCAGCGCGTGGCGCAACCAGTTCGATGGCCGGCAGGGACTGGAGCACCTGAGATTCGGAACCGATATCAAGAACATCGCCGGTGCCACGCTCTCCTGTGAGCACGTGACACAAGGGGTGCGCTGGATCGCGGCCCTGTGGCAGGTCACGTTGCGCACTCCGATGGAACCGGTGAGCTGACCCGTCATGGAAGCCACGATTCCCCAACGTATGTCACCGGCGCTGAGGACCACGATCTTCGTGGTTTTCGGCGCGCTGTGGGGATCGGGGTGCTATTGGCTGATGCTGCATTGGTTCTTCGCGCATCCCTCCCAGTTCGGACCGGCGCAACATCCCTGGGAGCCAGGCGTGCTGCGCGTACACGGCTGGATTGCCGTGGCCAGCGTGTTCCTGCTCGGCTGGGTCACCGCGCGTCATGTCAGTGATCGTTGGTATCAGTCGGTCCGGCGCACTTCCGGCCTTGCGATGGTCGGTGTCCTGGCACTGCTGGCGATAACCGGCTACGCGCTCTATTACACAACGGATGCCCTGCACGATTCGGCCGCCCTGATCCACGAAGTGCTGGGGATCGGCGCGCTCCTGTTCGCACTCACTCATTGGCGGCGCTATCGAGTGAGCCCCGCATCCCGGACACGCGCGGTTCGCGGACCCGTCCTGTAGCCCCGGCAGCGGCAACGGCTTCCTGTAAAGCCGGCGGCGCTTTCATCGCCGGACCGACTCGCCCTGATCGTTATGTCCGCCGCCAGGCGTGTGCCTGGCGGTTCATGTCCGGTTCATGGCCTGAAGCGTTGTATGGCGGTGCGGGAAACCCTGGCGCCGGTGACACAGCGCTGCGGTTCCCCGGGAACGAGACAATCCGGTAACTTACGGGCGTCTCAGGCCAGGCGAAGAGGGTGCAAACGCATGAGTATCCGTTCGATCCCGACAAGTGGGCGCGTTGTGCTGGCGGCGGCTGCGCTGCTGAGTCTGGCAGGCGTCGCGCCTTCGATGGCGCAGGACGACGCCGATCCGCCGGGCCGCGTCGCGCGGCTGAGCTTCGCTCAGGGTGCGGTGTCGATGGAACCGGCGGGCATGCAGGATTGGGCCGATGCCACGGTCAACCGGCCTCTGACCACCGGCGACAAGCTGTGGACGGATCAGGGTGCCCGCGCCGAACTCGACATGGGATCCGCCGCCATTCGCCTGGGCGAGAACACGGGATTCTCATTCCTCAATCTGGATGACCAGATCGCGCAGATGAACGTAACGGCGGGCACGGCCATCGTGCACGTCCGCGATCTCAGCGGTAACCAGACGTTCGAGATCGACACTCCGAACCTTGCGCTGACGGTGCAGAGCCCCGGCGACTATCGCGTCGAAGTCAGCGATTCCGGCGACAGCACCATCGTGAAGGTCAGCAACGGTCAGGCCCAGGTCAATGCGACCGGGCAGAGCGTCCCGATCCGTACCCAACAGGCGTACACGTTCTCGGGCACCGATCAGGTCAGCGTGGATCCGATCTCGCTGGGTGCGCCCGATCCGCTGGATCAGTGGTCGCTCGAGCGGGAGCACCGCGAAGTGGAGGCTCAATCCAGGCAGTACGTGGCACCTGAAGTCGCCGGCGCAAGCGACCTGGATGACTACGGCACCTGGAATTCAACGCCGGACTACGGCGATGTCTGGATACCCACCGCCGTGCCCGTGGGCTGGGCCCCCTATCACTTTGGCCGTTGGGTATGGGTCTCGCCGTGGGGCTGGACCTGGGTGGACGATGCGCCCTGGGGCTTTGCTCCATTCCACTATGGACGGTGGGCTTATCTCGGCACGCGTTGGTGCTGGGTGCCCGGTCCGCGCCGCATCCGCCCGGTCTACGCGCCCGCCATGGTCGCCTGGGTCGGCTCGCCCGGCGGGAGTATTACGGTCGTCGCGGGCGGTGGCCCGGCGGTCGGCTGGTTCCCGCTGGGACCGCGTGAGGTTTACGTGCCCGGTTACCGGGTCAGCCACGACTACGTGCGCAACGTCAACGTCTCCAACACGACAATTATCAACAACACGTACATCACGAACGTGTATGAGAACAAGGTCACCAACATCACGTACGTGAATCGCGGCGCCCCCGGTGCCGTGACCGCGGTGTCGCAGAGCGTGTTCACCTCGGCGCAACCCGTTTCCGGGCGCACTGTGCGCCTGTCGCAGGGAGACCTGAACCGGTTCGGGACGCATGGCGCGGCTCCTGCCATCGCGCCCGTGCGTCAGAGCGTGCTGGGTGTAGTCGGCAATCCGAATGTCCGCCGGCCCCCGCCAGCCTTCCTCGACCGCCCGGTCGTGGCGCGCGTCGCGCCGCCTCCCGCGCCTGCTTCCTTCGACCGGCAGCAGGCAGCGATCCGTGCGAACGGCGGCCGGCCGCTCGGCCGCGCCCAGTTGACCCACCTGCAGCCGCAGGCCACCAACCAGCGAGTGCGGGTGATCCCGCAGCAGGGAATCCAGATGCGACCAGGGTCTGGCTCGGCGTCGGCACCGGCCGGCGCTCCTCGGCCCGGGTCTGGCCCGACAACGGCTGGCCCGCCACGCCCGGGATCGGGACCGGCAATGGTGCCGAACTCGCCGCGGCCCGGATCCGGACCGGCAATGATGCCGAACCCACCGCGGCCGGGCTCCGCCGATGCCACGCCGCAGAACCAGAGCATGCAGGACCGCGAACGCGCGTTGCATGCGACGCCTCTGCCGTCGGCACCGCAGGGTCCGGCGCGGAATGATCGGCCAGGCTCTGCTCAGAACGTGCCCATGCCGCTGGGCGGCTCGAATCCGGGGCAGGTGCGCCCGTTCCGCGAAGACCGGCCTGACCGGCCGCCACAGAACTTCACACCGCGCAATCCGACGCCGGCCGCCTCTCCACAGACCGCACCGCCGTCTCCTTCCGGGGGTGCTCCGCAGAATTCGATGCGGGGGAATGACATGTATCGCCTGCCTCCAGGGGCCGATAATTCGCGGCCCGCATCGCAGGCACGGTCCCTTCCCGAAGCTCATCCGATTCCCGAGGCGCGACCGATTCCTCAGGCCCGGCCGCTACCGCAGGCGCGTCCGATCGAGCAGCCGACACCTCCGCCGGAGCCGCCGCGTGCGATCGAGCCTCCGCGGTCGAACTTCAACGCGACTCCGGTGCCGACACCGCAGCCGAGTGCCGCGCCGCGCGCCGTCGAACCACCGCGTCCGGTCGTGCAGCAGCGTCCGCCGTCCCCACCCGCACGTGCGCCATCTCCTCCGCCCCAACGTGCAGAAGAGCGTCGGAACAACAGGCCGGACCGGCCTGACCGCGACCGACGCGATCGCTGATCGTTAATTCATCGCTGTTTGATCTGACATCCGCCGGGCCAGTCCCGGCGGAATGTTTTTGCTTGAGTCAGCTCTGCTGTCGAGTACCCTATACGACAGTACGGAAGCCGACGACAAATCGATGTACCGATCTTCGGTGACACGCGTTATCACCCAGATCCTTGTTGGGGCGACCATTGCGTCCCTCGCGGGCGGCTATCTCGCCCTGCATGCCGAGATCGCCGGCTTGCGGGTGGAGACGAATCAACGCTTCGGTGCCCGATTCCAGATGTGGCTGGACTCACAACAGCGCAATCCCGCTGCCGCCAGCCGCAAGTGAACCGACGTCGGTAACCGCTACGACAGCAGCTTCTCGATGAAGCCGTACAGCAGTTCGCTGTCGGCATAACCCACGTTGAAACGAAAATGTCCGCTCGAGCGGCCATCGGGCCGGAACAGCTCGCCCGGCGCCAGCAGGATGCCCTTCGCCATGGCCTGCTGCAGGATGGCGCCCGAATCCAGCGGGCAGGGCAGGTGCGCCCACAGGAACATTCCGCCT
>DATKLO010000081.1:0-8375 GCA_035542375.1 Steroidobacteraceae bacterium
AGAGCGACCTAACTTCTGCGTCAACCGGAGCGGGGACTTGCCCCGAAAAAGTAGACACCTCAACCTAACGCTCGAAGGAGGTGTCGTATGGGAAGACCCACCCAACCACGTAGAGTCAACCGCTATACCCTGGAGTTCAAGCTCAGCGCGGTGCAGCTGAGCAAGCTGCGCGGGGTTCAGATTCAGGATGTGGCGAAGGCACTCGACATCCATCCGTTCATGCTCTCGCGCTGGCGCAAGGAAGCGCGCGAGGGACGCCTGCGCGGGAAGCACCGCAAGGTCGTGCTCAACACCAGGCTGGCCGGGGAGCTGCGGGAGCTCTACGAGCTCAAGCAGCGCTACGTTCTGCTCAAAGAGGAGCACGAGCTGTTAAAAAAAGCTGTCCGGTTCTGTTCGCAGGCAAAGCGCAGATCTTTGCCTTCATCGAGGCTGCGCGCCAGGGCCAGTCGTTGAGCGCGTTGTGCGCACGCTACGGGGTGAGCCGTGCCGGCTATTACGTCTGGCAGCAGCACCAACCCAGCGTGCACAGCGAACAGGACCGCCAGCTGCTGAGTCGCATCCAAGCCGTGTATGCAGCGAGCGAAGGCACCTATGGGAGTCCGCGCATCTGTGAGGTGTTGCAGCAAGCGGGCATCGCAGTATCGCGCAAGCGCGTGGCCCGACTGATGCGAGAGGCGGGGCTGCGCGCCCGTGCCGCCGGTCTATACCGCGCCAATCCGGGTACCCACGCCTTCTTCACGAGCGTGCCCAACCGCATCCGCAAGCTCAAGATCAGCGCGGTGAACCAAGTCTGGGTGGGCGACATCACCTACCTCAAGGTCAATGGCAAGTGGCGCTATCTGGCAGTCGTGATGGATCGCTACTCGCGGCGCATCCTCGGCTGGTGCCTGGGCTCGCACAAGGACGCCAAGCTCACCGTGCGTGCACTGAACCGCGCGTTGGCCCGGCGGCACCCTGGCGAAGGGTTGATCTTCCACAGCGACCGTGGCATTGAGTATGCGGCCTTCGAGTTCCGTACGCGGCTCGCGGCCGTGGGGATCGTGCAGAGCATGAACCGGCCGGGGAAGCCCACGGACAACGCGCACATGGAGAGCTTCTTCCACAGCCTGAAGTCGGACGTCATTCACGGCGAACAGTTTCAGAGCGAGGCGCAGCTGCGCGCAAGGATCCAGCGCTACATCCCGTACTACAATCGCACCCGCGTGCACTCCGCGCTGGATTATCGTTCACCAATTGACTTTGAACGCGTGAGGGCGTAGTTAGCTCGTGTGTCTACTAAATCGGGGCAAGATCCCGCGCCGAGAAGCGTCGCCGTGCTTTGCTGGCATCGTGCCGGCGCGCCCCTGAGCCGCGGCGTTAGCCGCCGAGAAAAGCGCCGGTGGTGGGCGTACAATTGTTCATCCGAGTTCTCTGGACCAGAACGATGAGTGAAGTGGAAAAACTTGCGGAGCGTATCGAGAAACTATCACCTGAGGAGCTGAAGAAGTTTCGGGCCTGGTTCGCCGAGTTCGATGCTCGTCTCTGGGATGCACAGATCGAGGCAGACGCAAAGGCTGGAAAGCTCGATGCTCTGGCGGCCGAAGCGCTGGCTGAATACAAAGCTGGTAAGACTCGCGAGCTTTGAAACACCACGCCTCCTCGCGCTTCTGGGCACTGTACGATGCCCTTCCCGAGGAGGTCCGCGCGCTCGCCGACAAGAACTATTCGCTCCTCAAGAGCAATCCAAAACACCCATCCCTGCACTTCAAACGGCTCGGCGACGTGTGGTCTGTCCGAGTGGGCGCGCACTACCGAGCCTTGGGTACTGAAGTCGACGACGGCATCGTGTGGGTCTGGATCGGAACCCACGATGAATACGACAAAATCGTCGGCTAACACCTATGAGGCCCCAACGTGTCAAGAGGCAAAGGAAGTTCGCCGGAAGATAAAGGGTCTTCCGCTTCTGGGTCTCATGCTCAGTCGACCACGCTTGGTGTGACCGACTTAATTTCCAGCTCGGGTTTTGCAGGAACGTGTCCTGCACCAAACACCTATCGAGGGTCCACGCCCCAGGGCCGATGAAGCGCTGGCCCGTGTGGGACGGCGGCAGGTTATGCTGCCGCGCCCTAGAAACGATTACGTTCCCTCATGCCGGCCCAATCAAAGGGTCGGGCTCGCGCTCCCGCAGGAGGCGTCCAGTTAGTGCCGGGCTCGGGGGGAGAGGGGCAGCACACGTCAAACGCTGTCCTAAGAACTGAGCATGCAAATGCAGTGGAGCACGGCGGTGCGGCTAATCAAGCGGGCTGGCTGCCCGGACATGGTCCACAGCGGCGCGGGAGTGCTCGTAGCACAGCCGCAATATGCACACGCCGCTGGCATCGGGTTTGTCCGTCGTGGCTCCAGTTAGGCCTCGAGCTCGCTGCCGCCGGCTCCGAATCAATCCTGGCAGAACTTGTGCGCGTCGAATACCTGTCCTCGGCTGAGCATGAAGTACACTGCGCGCGCCAGCTTGGCGGCCAGCACGGAGAGCGCCTTGCCCTTGCCGTACTTTTTCTTCAGCCGCTCGTGCAGCTGCTGAGCGGGCGCATTGGCGCGCAGGAACGTGGTGGCCAGCTCCCAGAAGGCCCACTTCAGATGCGCGTTGCCGATCTTGCCCCCCGCATGCCCCTGGATCTTGCCGGCCGACTCGCGCGTGGGCTTGACCAGCCGGGCGTAGGACAAGAACTCTTGTACCCGCGGGAAACGCCCGACGTCCTGAATCTCGTGCAGGATCACCAGCGGGATGATCAGATCGGCGCCGTGGATCGAGCGCAGCAGCACGAAGGCCTTGCGGTCGTGCTGCTTGGCGCAGGCGCGGATGTGGCGCTCGAGCTTGGGTAACAGCGCGTCGTACTGCTCGATCATGGCCAGATCCAGGGCGACGGAGTTGCGCACCTGGGGATCGGGAAAGTGCGCCAACACATCGGTACGCTCGGAGGGCTTCTGGATGCGACGCGTTTCGAACGCCGGCAGGTTGTACTGGCTGGCGGTGTTATGGATGTGGGCGATGAGTTCCGAGCGCTTGCGCATGAGGTGATTGCGCCGGCGCAGCAGGTCGCGCGTGGCACGCATCTCGGGCGGATACACGTACGCTTGCGGAATCATTCCCCCGCGCAGCAGCGTGGCGATCTTGTGCGCATCAATACGATCGTTCTTGGCCTTGCCCCCGTGGATGGCGCGCATGTACAGCGCGTGCCCGAGCACGAAGCCGATGCCCGCGCGGGCGCACAGGTCCGATAGCCAGTACCAGGTGAACATGCACTCCACGGCAACCACCAGATCGTCGCGGAAGGCCTTCACCGCGGCCAGAAAGGCCTTCGGGTTGCACTCGATGTTGCGTGACCGGAGCAGCGCACTGGCGCCGTCCAGGATGCACAGGTACATCATCCGGGCGTGCAGGTCGATGCCACAGTAGTGCTTGTGCTGCTGGGTATAGAATCGCATGAGAGGCCCCCTTTCTGACTCGTGTCGTGTCGGATGACACCCTTGGATGGTAGATCAAGCTACCAAGCCCGCCGGAGACGGGGGCCTCGCATCAGTATCAGCCGGTTCAAGCGGAGCATCCGAGGGCGCCGCCGCTGGGTTCCCGTCACGCTTCGCGGGCGGGCCCCAGGTTAACCGCCTCGTTGGGCGTGACGTCGGAGCCGCGAGTGGAACTGCCTCAGGCGGTAGCTTCGCGCAAGGGGTAAAGCGATGAGATGGCGAGGCTGTGTCGTTGTACTCGGCTTGATCCTGGCCGCGACCTGCAATCTGGCCCTATACGCTGCCGACGCTGGCGTCAAGATCGCGCGCGTAGGTGTAGTGCACACGATCTCGGCTTCTGCCGTCTCGGTGGGCTACACCACCGACTTCTGGGAACGCCTGCGCGAGTTGGGTTGGATCAGGGACAAGAATCTCTTGGTCGAGGAGCGCTGGGCCGACGGGAAGCTGGATCGAATGCCCGCCCTCATGAGCGACGTTGTGGCGCATAAGGTCGACGTGATCCTCACGATGACGGAGGCCGGAGCGCTCGCCGCCAGGCGTGCGAGCGCCACGATACCGATCGTTGCCACATCAATGGGCGACCCTGTGGGGCTCGGACTCGCGGCTAGCCTGTCCCGGCCTGGTGGCAACGTCACGGGACTATCGCTGCAACGGGTGGAAAGCGTCGGCAAGTGCCTGGAACTGCTTCGTGAGCTGGTCCCGCTCGTGAATGCCGTAGCGGTCCTGTGGAACTCCGACAGCGCACTCAGCCGGATGCAGGTCAAAGAGGTTGAGAAGAGGGCGCGGGTGCATGGCATCGAGATCCGTCTCATGGATGTTCGCTCGCTACAGGCACTGCCCGCGGCATTTGATCGCGCTCGCATGCACGCTCAAGCTGTGCTGGTGCTTTCCAATCCGCTCACGTATCAGCAAAGGCACGAGGTAACTTCGCTAGCCGCCAAGCATCGCTTGCCTGCTGTCTATACGAATCTTGAGTTCGTATCCGACGGCGGTCTAATAGCATACGCTGCAGACTTGCGGGTGATGTATAGGCGTGCGGCAGACTACATCGATAAGATCCTCAAGGGCGTCAACCCGGCCGAGCTGCCGATCGAGCAGACCACCGAGTATAAGCTCGCTGTGAACCTGAAGACCGCCGACGCCTTAGGGATGAGAATCCCGGAGTCGATCCTGCTGCGCGCAGACGAGGTAACCAAGTGACCCGGAGAGCGACGCGCAACCTCCGCTCCGGCCTGGATCCTTCACAGCGTCGCTTCGCTCCGCTGTTTCGCGCGGGCCATGCGGACCGTTCGGCGTCATGGATGTCTGGGCAGCCGTGAGGCGATACGACATCCTGGCTTCATTCCTGCGGAACGGAGAACGCGACTAGATCAACCAACGTCGCGCCGCTCGCGTCTGGTATGACGCCCATCTCTTCGACGGGCGCGTTTAGTCGGTTGGCCCAGAAGGTCGGGTAGCCAAACCACTTTGCCCCGGCGACATCCCATCCCGCGAAAGCAACGAATCCTATGTCTTCACGCCCTAGGCCAAACGCGTCTACCGCCATCTGGTAGGCGCGGGGATCCGGTTTGAATACTCTTAAGCTGTCGGTGCTCAGCACATGCTCGAACACACCCTGCAGCTCGGAGTTGTTGATACCGGCCTGCAGGATCTCGGAAGTTGCGTTGGATAGAAGCGCCAGGCGAATGCCTGCGTTGCTGAGGGACCGCAGCGCCGATGAGACATCCGGCCACGCCTTGAGCTTTAGATATGCCGCCATAAGTTGATCACGCTTCTCCGCCGGCAGACTCAGCTTCAGTGCGCTGGCGGCAAAGACGAGCGCATCTTCGGTTGCCCGCCAGAAATCGGCGTAGTGCCCTGACAGGGCACGTAGCCATTGATACTCAAACTGCTTAATGCGCCATATATTGCTCAACTCGGAACCTTTCCCCGGGAAAAGCTGTTCTGCCAACGCGAAGACCGGTCGCGGATCCAGGATCGGGAAGGCGTCAAAGGCGAGCGCCTTGATCTTCGACCGCGTGGCTGCGTTAGTGACCGGGATTGGTGCCAAAGCGCACATTGCAGCCCCTCTCGCTGCTAGACTGAGAAACCCTCTTCGACTGATTGGCATGGCAGCCTCTATTGAAGGACGCTGCGGCGTTAGCCTAGAGGCAATAGATCACGGAGTTATCACAACGAGCAGCAGCTCTCGCAGAAGAACGACGACGAGGTAGGCCCATGCCGACTGTTGTGGTCGTGCTAGCGAGGTCGCTGAGGATGTGCGGCATCGGGCTCGTGCTCGGGAGCGCAGCATATGCCGCGGAGGCCTACCCGGCTAAGCCAGTGAGGGTTGTTGCCGGCTTTGCTGCAGGCTCGTCGTCCGATGTGGTTGCGCGTCGCGTGGCTCAAGGCCTCGCTGCGAAGCT
The DNA here is from genome assembly GCA_035542375.1 of Steroidobacteraceae bacterium. Classification (GTDB taxonomy): domain Bacteria; phylum Pseudomonadota; class Gammaproteobacteria; order Steroidobacterales; family Steroidobacteraceae; genus 13-2-20CM-66-19. The sequence goes on from DATKLO010000081.1 coordinate 5,907, forward strand.
CGGACAGCCGGTGGTTGTAGACAATCGGCCTGGAGCCAGCAGCGGCATCGCTGCCAAGCTTGTGGCCGGTGCAAAACCCGACGGCTATGCGCTCATCAACCGTTGCGTGACCTACTTGGCTGACGGGAGGATCGGCATGTGAGAAGACTACTCCTCGACATTGTCTTCCTCGGTGCACTGATGGGTCCGGTCGCCGCGGAGGCACAGCAGTCAGGCAGAAGCGCCCGGGTCGGCGTCCTCGTTCCGGGCACGCCAGCCACCTGGGATGGCAACGTCCAGGCCTTCCGTTTACGGCTGCGTGAGCTTGGGTGGATCGAAGGCCAGAACCTGACCCTCGACCTTCGGTACGCGGGCGACAAGTACGATCGACTCCCGGGCGTCGCAGCTGAGCTCGTCGCCTCGAAACCCGACGCCATCTTCACGGGTTCAGCGGCAGCAACCCTGGCAGCCGCTCGGGCGGCGGCGACAATTCCGATCGTCTTCGAGACGCTCGGGGACGCTGTCGGCCTCGGCCTCGTGTCGAATCTCGCCCGTCCTGACCGGAATATCACCGGTGTGTCCGGCTTTTCGCCGGAGCTGAGCGCGAAGCGCCTCGAACTCATTCGGGAAATCGTCCCGGGCGTGAGGCGGGTTGGCGTCCTCGCAAACGTGGACAACCCCATCACACGGCCAGTGGTCCGCGCCATCGAGGCGGCCGCGCGAGATCTGCCGGTTCAGCTCGATCTGGTCGACGTGCGTGCCCCGAGCCAATTGGAGGATGCGTTCAAAGAGATGGCCCAGCGGCGAGTAGGGGCGTTCTTGCTCGTGGCCGACCCGATGCTCTTCGGTCAGAGCCAGCGAATCGTCGAGCTCGCCGCGCGCCACCGGCAGCCCGCTGTGTACGAGCAGCGCATGTTCGCGGATCGGGGCGGGCTGCTCTCGTACGGGCCCTTCGAGCACGAGCGGTTCCAACAGATGGCGGTGTACGTAGACCGCATTCTCCGGGGTGCCAAGCCCGCTGACCTTCCCATTGAGCGGCCGACCAAGTTCGAGCTGATCATCAACCTGAAGACCGCGAAGGGGCTGGGCTTTACCATCCCGCCGTCGGTGCTGCTGCGAGCAGATGGAGTTATCCAGTGAATCACTGCCGTGAGCTCAGTACGCAGCAACCCCCAGCCTGTGGAGGCAGGTGGTCCGCAAGGTTGCCGATATCGCCGCAAGAGGCCTGTGCGGCAGATGCTAGTGCCGGTCTATCCGAACGCGCCACGTAGAGACGGCAGCATGCCGGCTTGGTTGCCGATGTGAGCTTCGGGCCCATGGTTCTTGGCCGGCGGCCGCCGAACCAGCCGTTCAACCGGAGCGTCCAACGGCGCCCATTGGGTTCCCGTCGCGCTGCGCGCGGCCGCGCCCGGATAACGCCATTCCGTTATGCAGCATCGAACGAGACGTCGCATTCCATGCGCGATGGCCCCCTATCACTCAATAACCTCGGGATGACCTGACAGACACACGTGCAAGAGGATGCCTATGCTCGCCTCGTTCAAGCATGCCTACGCCGATGTCGGCGGTGTTCGTTTGCACTACGTGACGGCAGGTCAAGGACCTGCTGTCGTTCTGCTGCACGGTTGGCCACAGACCTGGTACATGTGGCGAAACGTCATTCCGGGACTGGCAACGCGCTGCCGCGTCATCGCGCCCGATCTTCGGGGGCTCGGCGACTCCTCACGCCCGCGAGACGGCTACGACAAGAAGACGCTTGCACAGGACGTCTGGCGTCTGGTACACGACGTGCTGCAGGAGCAGTGGCTACTCGTGGTTGGCCACGATTGGGGCGGACCAACCGCGTTCGCCTTGGCCGCACAACATCGTGAGGCTGTTCGTCGACTCGCCATCTTCGATGTGCCGGTCCCCGGAGACGGAACGTCGGTCTTCTACAACAACCGTTGGCATCACGGCTTACATTGGGAGATCGATCTCCCGGAGGAACTGACGGCAGGCCGCGAAGACATCTATCTGAGCTTCTTCTATCGCACCTGGGGTGCGCGGCCTGATGCGATAGCTGAGGACGCTCAGCGCGAATACCTGCGCGCCTATCGTCAGCCAGGAGCGATGCGCGCCGGCTTCAATCTCTATCGAGCCATGCCCCGGGACGTTTCGGACAACGAGGCGTTCATCGCGTCCGGAAAACTGCATATGCCGGTGCTATGCTACGGCGGATCGCACGGCAGAGGGCGCGGCATGTCAGCCATCGAATCGTGGCGCCGTGTGGCAACCGACGTACGCGGAGGCATTGTCGAGAACTGCGGCCACTGGATACCCGAAGAGCGTCCCGAGTGGGTGGTCGAGCAGCTGCTGGCTTTCTTCGGCGAAGAGCCGGCTTGATCGGGAGGCTTGCCGATGCAGAGAGCAGGCTTTCGTACTTGCCGCTGCAGCGGTGCGCGCGTCGCGAGCTGACCCTCGAGCGGCACTGCAGGCAGGTGCCGCGTAACA
>DATKLO010000082.1:0-2029 GCA_035542375.1 Steroidobacteraceae bacterium
ATACCGCAGGCTGTCGGCCGGGACGTTCTCAAACTCCGTAGTGACAGCAGCGCAGCGTGCTGCGAGGGCGTCCAGCCCGGTCTGATCGAGGTAGTCGGCAGCGATGTGAGCATCGGCGACACTGCCAGCCGGACTGTGGTCACCCGGGTCCAGTACAGCCACCCGGTACCCCATGCTCTGCGCCGCCATGGTGAACATCCTGCCGAGCTGACCGCCGCCCAGCAGCCCGAGCCAGGCGCCCGGTTCGATCACGACTGCACGGGCGGCAGACGCATCGCCCGCACCGCGGCTTGCTGGGCATCACGGAACGCCGCGAGTCGGGCTGCGATCTGGCTGTCGGTCACCGCGAGAATTGCAGCCGCGAACAAACCGGCGTTGGCGGCACCGGCCTCTCCAACCGCAAACGTCGCGACGGGCACGCCCTTGGGCATCTGCACGATGGAGAGCAGCGAGTCGATGCCTTTCAGGTACTTACTCGGGACCGGGACGCCTAGAACCGGCAGGGTCGTCTTGGCGGCTAGCATCCCAGGTAGATGGGCTGCACCGCCCGCGCCCGCGATAATGCAGCGCAGGCCGCGCGGGGCGGCACTCTCCGCGTAGGCGAACATTTCGTCCGGGGTACGGTGCGCTGAAACCACTCGCGCTTCGAACGCCACACCCAGGTGCTCCAGCTGCTTGGCGGCGTGTTGCATCACCTCCCAGTCGCTGTCGCTTCCCATCACGACTCCCACCAGCGGACCGTTCACCTAGCTCCCCCTGCCGCGAAAGCGCGCCAGTGTATTACAGGTGATCCCCCACCCGCACGATCTTCATCGTGTTGGTGCCGCCGGCCTTGCCGATCGGCTCACCGACCGTGATCACGATCAGATCGCCGGCGTCAGCCGCGCCGACCTCGACCAGCTTCTCCTCGGCCAGGCGCAGCAGCGTCTCACGGTTGTCGCCGGCGTATTGCAGCATGAGTGGATAGACGCCGCGGAACAGGGAAATCCGGTAGCGGGTCGACACCTCGGGGGTGAGGGCGTAGATCGGCACGCCGCAGTTGAGCCGCGACATCCACAGCGCAGTCGAGCCCGATTGCGTGAGGGCTGCGATCGCGCGCACCTTCAGGTGATATGCGGTAAACAGCGCCGCCATCGCGATGGATTGATCCACACGGGTGAACACGCGATCCAGGAATTGACGGTCGAGGCTGACTTCCGCCGACTTCTCCGCCTCCGTGCACACGCGCGCCATCGCCTCTACGGTTTCGACCGGGTACTTGCCGCTGGCGGTCTCTGCGGAGAGCATCACGGCGTCGGTTCCGTCCAATACCGCGTTGGCCACGTCGGAGACTTCAGCCCGGGTCGGCACCGGGCTCTCGATCATCGACTCCATCATTTGAGTGGCGGTGATGGCGAACTTGTTCTTCTCGCGCGCGAGCCGGATCATCCGCTTCTGCAGGGCAGGCACCGCTGCATCGCCCACTTCCACCGCCAAATCGCCCCGCGCCACCATGATGCCGTCGGTGGCCTCGAGGATCTCGTCCATCGCGTGGATCGCCTCGGCGCGTTCGATCTTGGCGACCAGCAATGCATGCCCGCCGGCGGCGCGCAGCAGCTCGCGGGCCATGATCATGTCCGCGCCGCTCTTGGGAAACGACACCGCGAGGAAATCGGCGCGCAGCCCAGCCGCCGTTTTGACGTCCTCCATGTCCTTGGCGGTGAGCGCAGGCGCCGTCAGTCCACCGCCCTGCCGGTTGATGCCCTTGCTGTTGGACAACAGGCCACCGTGGCGGACGGTTGTGACGACCTCAGTGCCCTGCACATGGGTTACATCGAGCACGATGCGGCCATCGTCCAACAGCAGCACGTCTCCCGCGTGGACGTCGCGGGGCAGCTCTTTGTAGTCCAGTCCCACGCGGTTCTGATCCCCCATCTGGCAGGCCGCGTCGAGGACCAGCGTGTCGCCCTTCTTGAGCGTGACGCTGCCCTGCGCGAACCTGCCGATACGGATCTTGGGGCCTTGCAGATCGACCATGATGCCGACCGTA
>DATKLO010000083.1:0-9315 GCA_035542375.1 Steroidobacteraceae bacterium
GTGCATGATCCAGACAAGGCGTCCCTTGTCCTTCCCGCTGACCGAATCACGCCGATGCTGAAGGGCGGCCCTTTTCTTCGTTCGGGAAAGATGGACGACTGCGCTGGAATTTTGGTTTCTCTCTCCGGCAACGCTGTCGACATTGTGGTCGGGACACCGCCGACGGTCCAATTCCTGCAACGCACGGCAGACGCTAAGTTCCTCTTTCGGGTTTACGAGAAGTTCGCTCTGAGGATCAGGGACGTAGTCAATGCACCGGTGGCTGGTTTCAGGATCGAGCTCAACCGACTGCAGCAAGACAAGGAGAATAAGGATCTGCAGATAGTTGACGCAGAAAACGCAGCGGCTAGGTTGGTACAAGAAACCAAAGAATAGGTCGTGGAGGAATGACACCGCACTATAGAAGGAGGCTATCGAGATGACGACGATTGCTGAGGTGAAAGCTGCTCAAGCAGCTGCGGAGGCGCAGGTAACGGTTGCGCAACAAGATCTTGATGCTCTGACGAAGGAGAAAGCTAAAGCTACTGCTCTCGGTCTGAAAAATGACGCCGTGGGGGCTGCAAGTTCAGCTTGGGAGAAGTTTGCAGCAGCATTTAAGGGTGCATATGTTGACGTAGATACGCCGGAAGCGAGGGATGCTGTGGAAGCGGCACGTAGGGCAGCAACTACTGCCGAAAGCCTAGCTAGGCAAGCCGTAGAGCTTTACAAGCTAAAGTTTGCCTAAGAATGGGGGTCGAGTGGCTTGACCGGTGAACCCGAAGGTCATCATCCTCGGCGGGGGAATCGCGGGCCTCAGCGCCGCCCACGAGCTGGTCGAGCGCAACTTCGACATCGAAGTCTACGAACTGCTTGCCATCCCTGGAGGCAAAGCCCGCAGCTTTCCGGTGCCGGGCTCGGGCAAGGACGGCCGCAAGGACCTGCCCGGCGAACACGGCTTCCGGTTCTTCCCCCGCTTCTACCGACACGTCACCGACACGATGGCCCGGATCCCGTACGGGCCAATCGGAACCGTTGCGAACAACCTTGTCGACACGACGCGATGTCAGTTGAACCGGTACGGACGTTTTCCGATCGATCTGATCGCCCGCTCGCCCCGCTCCATCACTGATGTGCGCGCGCTATTGGAGGACATCAGCCGCTTTCTCAACGGCGATCTCGAGCTGACCCACGATGACCTCCGCTTCTTCGGCTCGAAGATCTGGCAGATCGTCACGTCATGCCGCGAGCGGCGCAACGAAGAGTACGAAAAGATCGGGTGGTGGGACTTCATCGGCGCCGAGCGCCGCTCACTCGCCTATCAGAAGCTGCTTGGCCACGGCATCACGCGCTCGCTCGTCGCCGCGAAAGCCCGCACCGCGAGCACGAAGACCATCGGCGACATCTTCGTCCAGCTGCTCTTCGACATCGTCACGCCCGGACCTAGCACCGACCGGGTGCTGAACGGCCCGACCAACGACGTCTGGATCGATCCCTGGCGGCGCTATCTGGAGTCACGAGGAGTCGCCTATCACCTCAACTCAAAGGCGGTCGCAGTGTCGTTCGATGGCCAGCGCATCCGCTCGGCCACCGTCAAGACGGGCGGATCGACAGTCACGGTCCAGGGCGACTACTTCATCTTCGCGCTGCCGGTGGAGGACGTCATCGATCTGATCACCCCTGACATGATCAGGGCGGATCCGGCACTGGGCTGCCTGTTCACGCTCGACAACATCACGGAGTGGATGAACGGCATCCAGATCTACCTGAAGGAAGATGTCCCGCTCGCACACGGCCACAGCATCTACGTCGATTCTCCGTGGGCGCTGACGTCGATCTCTCAGGCGCAGTTCTGGCGGCACGTGAGCCTCTCCGGATACGGAGACGGCACGGTGAGGGGCATCATCTCCGTCGATATCTCCGAATGGGGAGAGCCGGGCTTGAACGGGAAGGCCGCCAAAGACTGCACGCCTGAGGAGATCGAGACGGAGGTCTGGGAGCAGCTCAAACGCAGCGTGAACTATGGAGACATCGCCAAGCTGAAGGATGAGCAGCTCCACAGCTTCAGTCTGGACCCGAGTCTGAGCCGTCACGAAGGCACGACGGCGAACGAAGAGCCGTTGCTGGTCAATCTCGTCGACACGTGGAAGCTGCGGCCGGAAGCTGTTTCGAAGATCCCCAACCTGTTCCTGGCCTCCGACTACGTCCGGACCTACACCGACCTCGCAACAATGGAAGCGGCCAACGAAGCCGCTCGCCGAGCGGTAAACGGGATCCTCGACGCCGCCGGGTCCGGTGCCACGCGCTGCGGTGTGTGGGACCTGTACGAGCCCGAGATCTTCGCGCCTTGGCGTGAGCTCGATCTCATTCGGTTCACGCAGGGGCTGCCCTGGGATGACACACTCGTGCGGCTCGGGCTTTCGTTCACCGAACTGGTGGAGAAGTCGATACAAGCCTTGGAACAGGGCTCCGAGGAGGGTGGACTTTCAAGAGCATACCGACCCGATTCGCCGCTACCCTATCAGGCCTTCCTGTCGCTCCTCGACCGCCAGGCGCAGCCCGGCGTGACGTCGGACCTCAGGCGCGAGGCGACGGCACTCGTCGAGCGCTTGGTTCGCCTGCTTGCGATTCGTCTCGTCGAGGCGCAGGGCTCGAGGGGAGGGGTTTCCACGACATACGGCCACGGCAGCGGTGCCGGCAGAGTTGAGATCATCCCGAACTAAGGTGTTGGAGAGATGGCGCTCGACGCGTTTCACGCTCAGCTCTCGAACTATCGCGAGACGACCCTTGCCGGCTTGTTGTCGGCCGTGCCGCAGCGAGAGCCGCAGCGCTATCTCTACGCGCCCCTGACGTCCTACCTGTCGCGCACGGGCAAAGGCATTCGACCGGCGCTGTGCATGGCTACGTGCCGGGCGTTTGGCGGCGATGCGTCCGACGCGCTCGCGTCCGCTACCGCCATCGAGATGCTGCACAACGCATTCCTCGTGCACGACGACGTCGAGGACGACAGCGAGCTGCGCCGCGGTCTTCCCACGCTGCACGCCGAGCACGGCGTGCCCATCGCCATCAATGCTGGCGACATGCTAACGGCGCTCAGCGTCCGCATACTCCGCGAGAATCTGCCAACTCTGGGGGAAGGGCTCACATCCAGAGTGTACGACGAGTTCGAACACATGATGCAGGAGTCGCTCGAGGGCCAGGCGATGGAGCTTGGCTGGGTGCGCGACAACCGCTGCGACATTACCGACGAGGACTACCTGCGGATGGTCCTCAAGAAGACGTGCTGGTACAGCTTCATCCACCCCTGTCGTATCGGCGCGCTCATCGCCAGAGGGGGCGGCGTCGATCTCGATCGCTTCAATCGCTTCGGATCCTACCTCGGCACGGCATTTCAGATTCAGGACGATCTTCTCAACCTCACGGGCGACGAACGGCGCTACGGGAAGGAGATAGGCGGAGATCTGCTCGAGGGGAAGCGCACACTGATGCTGATACATCTGCTGCGCCGGCTGGACACCCGCGAAGCCGCTCGCGTGGCCAGCTACCTCGGACAGCCACGCGCGGCGCGGTCCATGCGGGATACGCGCTGGATTCTGGATCTGATGCGATTGCGAGGGAGTCTGGACCACGCACGAACGGCTACGAGGCAGCTCGCCGGCGCCGCGCTCTACGAGTTCACGCGAGCGTTCCAGGACGTGCCGGAATCGGATGAGAAGAGATTTCTGAACCAGGTCATCTCGTATATGGTGAGCAGGGACCTCTAACCTGATGCACCTTTCACGATCACATACCGCGAAGGCACGGATGCACGGAGAATGAGATGGAGACTCCGTGTTCTTCGTGTCTGCGTGATTCGTGGAGATGAAACGAACAGGCTGCACGCTCATGAAAACCGCTGCAGTCGAGGGGAGGGCTTGTGGAAGGCTATCGACGATCATCTGAAACACCACGCGTAAACAGCACGCCAGACGCCGCCCAGGCTCTCGACGAGGCAAGTGCGTTTCTTCGACGGCTGATCCCGCTCCCTAGTTCTGAGTCGGTGGCGCCCTTGTCGCTGCTGCCTATGACTGCGCAGGCCGGCGCGGCGCAGTCGAACACTGTCGACAGCGCAGCCGCCTCCGTCGGCGAACCGGCGGCGTCGATCGTGTCGCAGGCGGCGTCGATCCTCGACGAAGAGATGGCGAGAGGCGTGCTCGCCGCGCGCAGCACTGCCGGTACGGCTCCGCAGGGTTACTCGAACGCGGATCACCCCGTGCTGCGCCAGATGCACGAGTTCGTGGACAACCTCGCAGCGCTCTGGCCGAACCTGCAAGGCGGGGCGGCCAAAGGTCCCTTTCCGTATCAACTGGCGACCAGCGACGCAGACCCGGTGGCCAAAGTAAGACCACGCGCGAGCGTCAACCCTGGCGAGCGAGCCATCATCTCGATGACGCTGCGCAACAGCGAGAGCCAGCCTGTGCGTCTGGTGCCCACGGCGACCGACTTGCTGGGCGGCCGGGGCGGCCGGATTCCGAACTCGCTTCTCGAGTTCACGCCTTCGGAGATCGCTCTGCAGCCGCAGGAACAGAAGGATCTGTCGATATCGACAACCGTTCCAGTCGACGCGGCGCCGGGCTGCTATTCGGGTCTTCTCGTGGTGAGAGGCCTGGACTACCTGCGTGCGCTCATTACGATCGAAGTCGTCGGCACGACGGCCCCACCCGAGAGTGTGCAAACCCTGTCGCCACTGCGCACCGCCGTGACCCCCGGCAGCATGCCCCCGTACTGGCGCGGCGATGGAGCTGGGCCGGATCCGCGACAGGCGTGGACTGGAATGCTACCTGCGACTCGCTACAGCAGCATGATGCAGGAGGCCATCAGACTGGCGAAAGACGGGGAACTCGGGAATTCGGATGCCATTCGCCTCCTGCAGATTCCGCGCCGCCCGGAGGAGGTCAAGGAGGTGCTCGCCAAGTTCGAGAAGCAACTGACCCGCGAAGCGAAGAGCAAGCTGATCCTGGACGCGTTCGTGCCGCTCCCGGCGGGTGTCGATAATCAACGGTGGGAGCCGATCTTCGACCGGTACCCGATCAGCGGCAAGACGTACACGACGGCGAGCGGCACCGTGGTGTTGAACGAAGTCCAGTATTACAACGGCGAGATGGCGCAGCTTTACGGCGGCTGCGCCAACATCGCAGGGGTGCGCGAAGCCCTTGCCGGAAGCGGATACAAGCCGATGACCATGAGGCACGCCGATGGCCAGGAGAGCGCAATCGTGCAATTCTGGTCGCACCAGCTCACTGATACCTCGCTCCGGCCATACAACGCCATGTTCGTGATCGTCGCCGCCGTCCGCGACGATACGCCCGCGTCCCAGGCGTGCATCCGAGCCGACGAGAACGGGGCATCGAGCGTGCTCTCGATGTTCGACGGCTCCTTCGACCCGACCAGACGCGCGTACGAAAACAAAGCGCAGCTATATTTCGTCCGGCTTCTCGATTCGACTCGAGTCGCGATCGAAGTGGGACGCGAGCGGATGGGCACGGACAAACGCCCCGGAACGATCGAGCTGAGGCACGAAGGACAGCAGCGCACGTTCTCGATCAAGGACGGCGCGGGACACGCGGTGGCCCAAATCAAGTTCGTGCCGGCCGACGATCCCTCAGCCTACCTTCCCGAACTGGCGAAGGCGGCCGCGACTGCTGGGATCCCGCTTTGCGAGCTTCCTTGCGGGACCGAATACGTCTATCCGGGAGTGGCCCGCATCGCCAACGGGCCGATTGTGCAATGGCAGTGGCGAACCGATGTCATCCCGCGATTCCAACCTGTGAAGCCCGGCACGGTCGTCTTCGACGCAAGCTCCGAGGAGGGGGCCACTTTGATCAAATGGGGCTTCGAGCCGAAGGTGCTTGGCTACATTCCCAATGTTCGAGGCGCCGTCACCGGTATCCCGGAGAGGCATTCTTAGCGTCAGGCGAGTGTCCGCATCGAGGAACCCAAGGGCATCGGGGTGCTCCGTCCAGAGTATCGTTGAGCATGGCAGCATGTGCCGGCAAGTCGATGGCTGCGTTCTCGAGCCAGAAGGTCGCGTCTCGCCATTCGCCCCGGTAGGTCATCTCTCGGGGTCGAGCAACTGGAGCGTTAAGTCGAACGGGCACAATGCGCCCAGCCATTGCCCAACACTCGAAGTCAGGAGGCCACTTCCGCAAGGAGCACCTTGGCTTCTAGCAAGTCCTTCGTGTCGAAGCCTTCCGTGAACCAGCTGTAGACCGGTGCGAGCAGATCGTACGCTTCCTGGCGCTTACCTTGCGCCTGCCACAGGCGCGCGAGGCTGGTCGAGGTGCGTAGCTCCCAGGACTTGGCCTGTTGCTCGCGCGCCCAGTCGAGCGAAGCGAGGTAGCTTCGCTCGGCGCCCGCGAGATCGCCCTTGAGCGAGAGCATCCAACCCTTCAGGCGCAACACCTCGGCCAAGTGCGAGCGCTCCTGCCAGCCTGGCCGTTCGATCTGCTCCAGGCACTCGTCCATCATCTCAATGGCCGCGTCCACACCACCCTGCAGCGCGATGGCTTCTGCGAGAGCCGACTTCAGGTAGGGAACGCGGCTGTGCCCACCTCCGCTATTCCAGCTCTCGAGACCTCGGCGCAAGGAGGAGATCGACTCGGGCAACCGCCCGCTGCGCAGCCGTGCGAGGCCTTCGACCTGCGGGACCATTACTTCATTCATGAAGGGAAGACTTTGCTCGCGCACGAGGCGGTCAGTCTCGCGGATACGCTCGAGCAGCCGCTCGGCCTCGCACCGGTAGTCGAAAGCGTATGCGCCGAGGGTCAGGGCAAAGGCAAGATTGAACGCATGCCCCAGGCGGCGTGCATGAGCATCCTTCTCGTCGCTCAGCCGCACGGCCTGATCCGGGAAGCCCAGCATCCAGGTCCACTGACACGACCAGACGCCTACGAGGGTTCTCAAGTCATGAGCTGTGACCTGCATCCACCGGCCGGCGTGCTGCGGGTCGTATAGCGCAAGGACCCGGTTGCCGTGCTCTTGTGCTGCGAACAGCTGGCCGAGATAGAAGTGGGAAATCATGGCCGCACCGTGTCCGAAAATCTGCAGATCAATCTCGCCGGCCTGGCCGCCCTCGGCCAGCAGTCGCTCAGCCCATTCGAGCGAGTCCGCGACGCGACCCTGGGTGATGGTGTTTACCCAGATCGCCCATAGTCCAACCCCTAGAGTGTGGGACTCGCCCCGGCGCTTGGCCAGCTCCAGGATCGCTGCCGCATTCACCCTCACCTCCGCGGCCGCCCATCCGCGCAACCCCGTCCACGCGGCGTTGAGGGGCTCCCGGATCGACAGCTCGAGCCCATCGCGCTCGGACGAAAGCGGCAGCTGCTCGATCAACGCCAAGCCTTTCTGGAAATGGCCGATTGCTTCCCGGAGGGCTACTCTTTGCGCAGCCAGCTTGCCCGCTTCGCGCCAGCAAGGGATGGCCTCAATTAGGTTGCCTGACTGAGTGTAGTGGTGGGCCAACAGCTCGGGCTCGCTGGCCACTTGATCCGCGAAGTCCTCCCTTAACACCTGCGCAAGCTGAGCATGCAGCTGCTGCCGTTTGCTCTTGAGCAGCGAGTCGTAAGCCGCGTCCTGCACCAAGGCGTGCTTGAACGTGAAGGTGGCGTCCGGCGGTGCGCCACGACGATATACCAACCCCGCCTCGGTCAGCTTCAGCAGCGCCGCCTCGAGTTGCTCGCCGCGCAGCGGAGCAATGCGCGCGAGCAGCTGGTGGGAGAACTCGCGTCCGATACAAGCACCGATCTGGATGATCTCCTTCACCGGCGCCAAGCGGTCCAGCCGCGCCAGCAGCGAGTCGCGCAGCGATGTCGGAATAGCCAGAGGGGGTAGCGGCGTCTGCAACGTATACTGATCGCCCGCCTCGCGCAGCAGTCCCGACTCCAGCACGGATTTGGTCAGCTCCTCGAGGAATAGCGGCACCCCGTCGGTGCGCGCAAGGATCTGCTCGAGGACCTCCGCCGGCAGCGCCCTGCCTCGGACCACCTTGGCTACCAGCTCCGCCCCTTGACGCCGCCCAAGCCGCTTCAGGCCCAGTATGGTGACATGCGCTTGCCGATCCCAGCGCAGCGTGTACTCCAGGCGGTGGGTGATCACCAACAACACAGACAGCGCCTGAATGCGGGGAACGTACGTGTCGAGCAACTCCTGACTGGTTGGGTCGATCCAATGGGCGTCCTCGAACACCATCAATATGGGCTGGCGCTGGGACAGCGCTTCGACCTGCTTGGCCACCGCCTCGAGCGTCTTCTCCTTCCGCTTCTGCGGCGAGAGGTGAAGTGCGGGATAGCGCTCGGTAGGCAACGAAAGCAGCGCCGCAAGCAACGGCGCTGCCTCGGCACGCTGCGCGGTGCCACCCGCCAGCACGGCTTCCAGCTTGTCCAGCTTCTGCTCAGGCGTATCCTCGTGGGTGAGGCCCGCTGCGAATTCGAGCTGCTCAGTGATTGGATACAGCGCGGAGTTGCGGTGGTACGCGGAGCACTGGTAGCGCAAGGCGACGTGTCGCTCGCTCTTGATCCGCTCGCGCAGCACTTGGGTCAGCCGCGACTTACCAATGCCTGGCTCCCCGCCGATCAACACCACCTGTCCCTCCCCGTCGCAGGCCTGACGCCAGCGGCGCATCAGTAGCGCAACCTCCTCCTGTCGCCCCACCAGCGGGGTCAACGCCAGCCCACCGTGCGCGGCCTCGAAGCGTCCTTCCGCTCTGCGCACGGCATGCACACGCCATGCTCGCACCGGCCCCGCGATGCCCTTGAGCATCCGCTCGCCCAGATCGCTCAGCTCGAAGACCGCGCCCACTAAGCGCCGCGTGGCCTGCGCAATGACGACCTCATCGGGGCCGGCTAGCCGTTGCAGCCGCGCTGCCAGATTGGGCGTATCGCCCACCGCCAGCTTGGCCTCTGCGTTTTGCGTTCGCGAGGCCCCGCCCACCACCACCGTTCCGGTGGCCACCCCGATGCAAGCCGCCAGCGGCTGTGCCGCCCTTACCCCTTTGACGGCCTGCACGATCTCCAGGGCCGAGCGCACGCAGCGCTCCGCATCGTCCTCGTGCGCACTGGGCCAGCCAAAGTAGACCATCAGTCCATTGCCCAGATACTGGGCCACATGCCCCTCGTAGCGCGCCACCACCGCGGTGCACGCCTCGCGGTAGGCCTGCATGCGCTCGCGCAACTCCTCGGGGTCGAGGCGCTCGGACAGCGCGGTGGAACCCACCAAGTCGCAGAACATCACAGTGAGCTGGCGCCGCTCTGCGTCCACAGCGTCAGTCGGCTGCGCGATCGGTGTCTCAAGTGCCCCGACAGA
>DATKLO010000084.1:0-30551 GCA_035542375.1 Steroidobacteraceae bacterium
CGTCGAATCAACCTGCGACCTCAGCAGCGAGCAACGTGGTCGAGTGCGGGATGGTACCCCCAAACCGTCCCAGCGGCCTTCCGATCGCTCGTCGCGATAAACCCGAAACACCAAGCTGTGGCGCCCCGGGTTACCTAGCACCGAGCCCGAGGCTCGGATACCCGATCAAACCCTGCTCGTGAGACTCATGAGCGTGTCTTACTGCTCGACTCGATCAGGAGTTCGACGATCTCGGGTGTCCGTACCTGGGACCCGGCGCCTAGCGCGGAACTCGTACTGCTCTTGAGCGTCGCCCCGTCGAGCGAGGGTCGCAGATCGACCCGATGCTGCCGGTCGGCATCGTCCGCTTTGGGGCATCCAAACCTGCAGTTGATCTGTGCTACACACCGCCGCTGTGGGACCCATGGGCCTGGTCCGTGCCTCCTCACCGGGATGACACTCCGGTACCCGCGCCTGAGTTCGTCTTCGACCAGCGCCTGCGCCGATAGCCCCGCGCACCTCTTGTCGCTGGCCGCCCAGCCGCTTTGGGTGTTGCCGCGCCGGTCCCAACAATCGTGACGTTGACCCGCCTTTCATCGCGTTCCAGCACCGTCCCCGTCCCCAGTGCGTCTTCGACCAGCGCCTGAGCTGCTAGCCACCCGCACCTTGCCGTTGCTTGCCGAACCCCTCTTCATAGGAAGGTCTGCGCAGCTGGGCGCACAATGTCATCCGGCGCGCGCGCGATGTGCAGCAGGAGCGTCCGCGGATGTTCGGTATTGTTGCTGTTGTCAGGACGGAACGTAGAATTGCGCGGTAGTCACATGCGGAGAGAGGGGAGATGCCGAGATCCAGGACGCAACTCGCAAAGCTTACCCGCCCGCATTTGCACCAAGCCGTCGCGCGCGAACGGCTGTTCACGATCCTCGATGAGTTGCGCGAGCACAAGCGGGCGATCTGCGTTGTCGGGCCGCCGGGTGCAGGCAAGACGACGCTTGTCGCGAGCTGGCTTGAGGCCCGCGCCATTCCCGGCATTTGGTATCAGGTAGATACTGGGGATCGCGATCTTGCCACGTTCTTCTACTACCTTAATCAAGCTGCTTTAGCTTTTTGTGGCAAGAGTCGAAGGCACTTGCCTCTCTTCACGCCTGAATATCTAGCGGACGTCGATGGTTTTGCTCGCCGGTTCTTCCGGGACCTCTTCTCCCGCTTACCGTCCGGCGCTACGTTGGTCTTCGACAACTACCAAGAGGTGCCGCCGCAAGAACGGTTTCACTCACTGATCGCCCAAGCCGTGCCGGAAGTCCCTA
This sequence comes from Steroidobacteraceae bacterium, assembly GCA_035542375.1. Classification (GTDB taxonomy): domain Bacteria; phylum Pseudomonadota; class Gammaproteobacteria; order Steroidobacterales; family Steroidobacteraceae; genus 13-2-20CM-66-19. The sequence goes on from DATKLO010000084.1 coordinate 1,287, forward strand.
TGGGGATGGCGTTATTGGTAGTGAGCCGTCGAGATCCGCCTGAAGCATATGCACGGCTGATAGCCAACGAGAACTTCCCTTTCGTCGACTGGGACGCATTGAGGCTCACCCTTCCAGAGGCCGAGGCCATAGCCACCCGTAGGCGCCGGGCGAGCCCGGCGGTGGTGCACCAAATCCATGCGCAAACGGACGGTTGGGCGGCGGGATTCACTCTCATGCTCGAACGAAGCCAGAGCGAGCACGAGCCATCGCACCTAGCCGCGGAGGCTGGGCAGGCGGTTTTCGACTACTTTGCCACGCAGATCTTCGCTCAACTCACAGACAATACAAGAAGATTCCTCATGCTCACGGCTTGGCTGCCCAGCGTGCGTCTACCGGTAGCTCAAGCGCTTACGGGTGACCCCGACGCACATCGCATTCTGGACGACTTGTATCGACGCCATCTGTTCGTGCACCGAAGGTTGGGCGAACAGCCCACCTATCTCTACCACGGCTTGTTTCGCGGGTTTTTGCAAGCGCAAGCAGTTCGAGCATTCACACCGCAATGGCTATCCGATGTATGGCTACAGGCTGCCCGCCTGCTTGAAAGATCGGAAGACGCGGAAGCGGCAATCACACTGTACTGTCAGAGCAAATGCTGGCCGGAGGTAGTGCAAGCGCTTGTACTTCGAGCGCCGCAGTTGCTTGCCCAAGGGCGTTGGAAGACGCTACAAGAGTTGGCGCGCGGAATCCCGTCCCAGGGAGCATACCAGTCCCCATGGCTCGCGTATTGGCTCGCGCGATCAAAGCTCGCACTTGCGCCGCCAAGGGCTCGCGACGAATTGCAGCGCGTGCTTCGCGACTTCGAAGCAACAGGCGACGTCTTGGGCCGATTGTCATGTGTGGTCGGTATCATCGAAACGCATTGGGTGGAATGGGCGGGGCTCGAGGCGATGGATCCATTGATCGATCAGGCATCCATGCTCTTAGAGTCACGGCCAGTCTTCCCGGACGCCGAAGCGGAGCTGCGTATGCTCAGCATCCTGGTCATGGCGATCGGATTGCGGCAGCCACGCAATGCAATGTTCGGCCGGATGCAGGCGCGAATGCTCGACCTCTTCAATGCCGACGTCACAGACGATGCCAAGCTGCTTGCGGGAAGCGTGCTCCTGGCTCAGACGTTGCCGGCAGGAGACCTCGGAATGGGAATGCGTCTTGTCGACCTGGTGGGTCCCTTAGCCCAGCGTCCAACCGTTTCACCGGTATCTCGTCTGATGTGGCTCTTGCGTCTGGCTTGTCACCATGCTCATCGGGCTGACTACGAGAGAGCCATGGCGATCTTGGCCGAGGTCGAAGCGTTGTCTCAGGAGGAATGCTTGAAGGTCGGGCTTGCCATGCTGTGCTGGTGGGGCGCGTTCATCAACGTGCTGGGCGGCGACCTTCCGCGTTCGGAAGTATATTCGAGCCGCCTCGAAGCGTCTCTGGGCATCTCGCACCCCTCTCACCGCGGGTTGCTGCACAACATCCGATGTATGGCCGCGCTGGCCCGAGGTGATGTGGGATTGGCTCTACGCGAAGGACGCCTGGCCACGGCGATCGCGAAAGGGAGTTGGGTAGTCTGGACGCGAGTGTGGTTCGTGATGCCGGCCGTGTATGCAATGCTCGAGGCAGGGGAATACACGGAGGCAGAAACCGAGATTCAAGCGCTCCGGGAATTTATCAGCGGCACATTCATAGATCGATTCGAGGCAGAGCTGCTACTAGCAGAGGCTTATAGCGCCCTCAGGCGCGCCGAGATCGATGAATGCCACCGGTTGCTCAGCGAAGCACTTGGCATCGCAGAGAAAGGTCAATACATATTTTTATTCAGAACCTCGTTTGGGGCGCATCAGCGGCTGTTCTGGGAAGCATTCCGTGCTGGTGTAGCCAATGAGTACTTTCGCCGCACAGCGACTCGCCTGAGGCTGCGGCCGGAGCGGCATGCGGACGACCGCTGGCCTTGGCCGGTCAAAGTATACGCGATGGGACGATTCGAAATTCATCTGGAGGGCAGCCCGCTGACCTTCCGGCGTAAAGCACCCCGAAAGCCGGTAGCGCTGCTCAAAGCGATTGTGGCGTTCGGCGGCACCAACGTGCCGGAACACAAGCTCGTCGATGCGCTCTGGCCGGGTGCGGAAGGCGACGCCGCTCGGCACAGCCTAGTCATGGCGCTCCATCGTCTACGGGCGCTGCTCGGCGCGCGCGATGCGCTGATCGTCGAAGAAGGTGCGATCAGCCTAAACCCGGACCTCTGCTGGGTGGACGCCTACGCTGTGGAGGAGCTGCTCGCGGAGGCTATTTCCCACGTCCGCGCCTTGAACGGCAACGTGGCAAGTGCAGCCACCGAGGATATCGGACGCCTGTATCGCGGCACATTCCTTGCCGCTGATGAGGACGCACCCTGGGCGGTATCTCTCCGTGAGCGGCTATCCGCTCGTTTTACCGAGTACGCTGCTGCGGTAGGAGACGTACTCGAACGTGCGGGACGTTGGCGCGAGGCGGCCGATTGGTACCAGCGCGGCTTGGACGTCGATAATCTAGCTGAGTCCTTCTATCAGGGCCTGATGCGTTGCCACTTGCAGTCAGGACGGTTTTCGGAGGGCCTGGGGACTTTTCGGCGCATGCGCCAGATCCTGTCGGTCACGCTCGGGGTCACGCCTTCGCCCGCGAGCGAAGACCTACATCGCGCCCTCCAGGGCCGCTGAGACTCGCAGATTCGGATCGGTGAGCGATCCGTGAGCAGCCCTTCCACATACTGGACTGTGCACGGGGAAGGAGGCGCTCGCTCTTGGACGCAAGGACATTCATTGTCCGAATCTATCCGACTGCGGAGGGGAAACTGCGGCTGGTCGGGATGGTGGAGGTTGTCCCGGGCGGGAGGATGCACTCGTTTTCGGGGTTCGCCCAACTACGCAGCTTGCTCCTACGATCGCTAGCGCCTGCTTCTGCGCGGACAAACCGCTCCGGGCGCCCTCGAGCATCTGCGCGAGCGCGCAGATAATCGGACACGCGTGCAGGGGTATCGTCGACGCCAATTCCAACCCAAGATGACTGGAGTGGACGAGAGAGCACGGCGCCGAGAAGCTTGATCGGAGCCAGACGATTCGAGGAAGCACTAACTATCGGGAGGGCTACACATGAAAGAGCGATACAAGTTGATCGGATGGGCCCTTGCAGGGGCTCTCGTAATTCCCGTCGCGTCCAATGCAGCGGAGTTGCCCAAGCGGGGCAGTTACTCGGGCGTATTTGGCTGGCACTTCATTGGCGAGGCGGACGGAGTCCCGGGAAGCATGGTGTGGGGAGGGGTTGCCACTGGGACTTTCAGGAACGAGGCGGGAAGCGGTTTCTTGCACGCGGCGCTCGTGAAGTGCAGCAGCGCAGGCACGTTCGGCAAAGACTGGGCGCCTCGTGACGGCGGCGAGTGCGTAGCGACAGACTCCGACGGTGACAAAGCATTCCTGACCTGGAAGTGCACCGATTGCCCGACCAAGGGGGAGTTCCAGTGGCTCGGCGGCACGGGAAAATATTCGGGAATCAAGGGGCGCAACACCTACCAGCAGACCAATGCGGCAGTGCCAATGGGGGCACCGGCGGGCTGGTCGGTATGGAAGGGTGAGTGGCTTCTGCCCTGACTCCCGAACAGCTTTGAACGGCTCTCGCCGCTGCCTCTTTGTCGGACGGGGGCCATGCGAACGGCAGTCCTGGATCAGAAACTGGCCGTAGCATCCTCTCTCGCCCGACATAAGTTAGGGGTTGATGACTTGAAGAGCGGCGCCAGGTCGTGCTCGCTCACGGCTCCGTCCACGCCCGCTGAGGGGAGTGCGGACACGATTTCCCGTTCACTTTTCTTTTAGGTCGTGCCCCGTGGCAGGAGTATGCAGAAGCATGGGATTAATTGGAGGCACTGACCGTGGACTGGACGCTGAAGGCCCAGGACGATCCGGAGGCCTCGGTTACGCTGGGGCGTGCAGAGCTCGGTCAGGCTCGTCCAAAGATGGCCGCTATTGCGTTGCGCAACGCCGTGCACCAGGGTCCTCAACACGCCGGGCGTGCGTATTGGCTCGCTGTCGCCTATCAGCAGACCGAGTTCAGGGACGGGTTCCAGCGAACTAACGAGTATGTAAAGAGACCGATATCCGCTTAGCAAGCAAACTGCCAGCATTTTCGCCAGCGTCGACTCCTCGGTGAGGCATTCGCCTTCCTCCAGAGGCAGGCCGCCCCCCCGCGGGAGCGGCCTTTTTTCTCTCCCGTATGATGTGGGATGGACTCCCTCCGTCTTGTGTCGGCATCACTGTGCCAGAGCTAATGACTCATGTGGGATGGTGTCAGCCGCGCCACCGCGTCAACGGAAAGAATCCGAGATGAGTGCTACTGCCGTCGCAGTGGATCTAGGGAAGAACGTCTTCCAAGTCGCCGTGGCTGATGCCAACGTCCGGGTGCTCGAGCAGCAGCGCCTCAGGGAATGTGCTGCTAGGCCTCCTTGGCCGCGGCTGGCTTAAGCAGCGCTGTCGACCGGGTCCTCTATCGCCTGCCTAGGCCCCATCGCCACTCTTCTTCAAGAGCGGGTGGCGCACAACACGCCATGCGGTGGCTCTGCAAAGAGGCTACCCGCCGCTCTGGCAGCTCTGGCGTGTGTGCAATGAACTGAGGCAAGCCTGCTAATCTGCGGCCAGTCCAACGACAGCTTTGAGGCAACGGACTTCGCATCGTCAATGACGGATCTTGGCCGGAACCAGGCGTTCGCAGTACCAGTGATTGATGACATCTTTGGCGAAGACCCCCCGCGCCCGGGGGGCCCTGACCAGCCGGTGCGCCGCCAGCCCGGGGTTCTCACTTCGCCGCCGCCTGCGCCTCGCAGCTGGGATCGGCGGCGTGCGCCACGGTAGCGAGAAACAGACAGATCAGGACACCGACAAGTAGTTTTTTCACGGGATCATTCCTTTTCCAGAGATCAGCGGTGAGATTGCCGCCTGCATACCCGGCGCGCGCTCCTAAATTATGGCTTCCGCGCTCGCCGCCGTTCCCAGGGCGCTACCGGATCGTTATCCCGCCACGGCCCGCGCTTCTCGGCTCGAGCGCGACCCTTCTCACTTGATACGTAACTCATTTGTATGTTGCGTCCGGTTACCCTACGCGGGCAGGCGGCGACGCGTGACGATACCGCGGCGCCTCGAGATGCTGACGACATCGTCAACGTCACCGAATGACCTGAGACTGGGAGGAGCGCTATGAAGCAGCAACATGTTCTCTGGAGAACCCTGATCGTTGACGCAGCCCTCGTCTCCAGCATGTGCCTGATGACGGCGGGAGCGTGGGCGCAGGAGAAGCACAACATCTCCTACAGCAAGAGCACCCGTGACAGTCAGTACACCCAGGAGCACAGCATAGAGGTCGGCGATGTTCCGGGGCACAAGGTGCGAATCTTCGAGATCCACTGGAACTACGCCAAGGGCGAACTGGTGTTCGACGGCGTCAACGTAAAGGAGTCGTGGGTCCGCGGCATGTCCGATTACACCAACACAAGCGGTCCGGCGATGAACTACATCATCTACGTACTCGAGGACGGCAACAAAGTGTTTAGCCGGAACGCCGTCCTGACGCAGACCCCTGAAAGCGAGGGCGGGAACAAGACAGCAAAGTACTACGCCGTGGAGAACCTATACGGCGGCACCGGCAAGTTCAGTCACATCAGGGGGCAGTTACATCAGACCGGCAGCCGAGTGCTGGGAGCCAGCGCGCTGACTCTGGAAGTAAGGGGCGAATACTGGTTTGACGAGTAGCCGGCGCGCCACGTTGCGCAGCACCAGACACGGGCGTTTGAGAGCCGACTGACTGATAGCAGGAGCGTGAAGATCGGGTGCAGCGATCTATCATCTAACCGTCAGGGGGAGCCAGAATGACGACCGGGATACGAGTTTGTGCCGTGCTTGCCGTGACGCTATCCGCCTTGCTGCTCGGTCAGGCCGCCAGCGCCGACAGCGGAACTTTCGAGTCGCTCTATGGCTTTGCGACCAACTACAACACCATCGAGCACAACAACGGCACGGCGCCAGCCGGTATCAACCGCGGCGCTTTCAGGGTCGTGGACAGCACCGGTGGCCTATTTGTAAAGGGGCAAAGCAGCGCGCAGGAGTGCGTGATTCTGGCGAAGAAATCATCCGCGGGACTGGACGTCGACTCCATCTGCACTCTGACGAACGCATCAGGACACAAGCTTTATCTCACCGCTTATTCAACCAATCATCACCTCACTTTGGCATCTGAAACCGAGATATGAGGAGGCACCGTGAACACTAGAACCTTGCTGTCAGCCTGTGTTGTGCTCGGGGGACTATCGGGGGCCGTGTCGTCTGCACTCGCCCAAGGATCACCGCCCGACTCCGCTAAAGCGAAAGAGATCGCCGCCCTGGTCGAGAAGGCTGCCGCGCTGATCAACGCCAAGGGCAAGGCTGCGTTACCTGAGTTCAGGAAAAGCGGCAGCGAGTGGCGGTCCGGCGATACCTACTTGTTCGGAAACCATATGAACGGCATGCAATTCCTCAACGCTGGCTTTCCAGAGCGCGAGGGTACGGATGGCGGCAAGACGAAGGATGCCAACGGGAAAGTCATCTTTCAGGAGTTCATTAGGGTGGTGCAGTCCGACAAAGGAGCAGGATGGGCAAGCTACATGTGGCCCAAACCCGGCCAGACGCAGCCCTCGCAGAAGTGGAGCTATGTGAAAACGGTGCACCTAGACGGTGCGCCTGCCATCATCGGTGCAGGTTTCTATCCACAGTAGGATACTGCGCCAAGTCCTCCCGATTGGCGATTCGTGAGACCCCGCGCAGGCGGGGCTCTTTGTCTTCAAGACCACCGTATTGAGGACTGATCGGGTGGCGGCTTCCAGCCCGCCACGAAGCCGGAGGATCGCTGTTCCTGGAACTGCAGAGCAAACTGCACCTCGCCCGCACGCCAGGAAATTGGCGGGGACTTTCACTTCGCAGTGACCGTGTCGGGGAACATCGCCGAGTTGACCGCCGGGAAGCCCTTGAGGCCGTCCACTACGGCGATCAGAATGCCGCTGGCGCCGCGGTTAAGACTCCCGCTCATCAACCGCGGCCAGAACCTGGCCCCGTCGGTTTGCTCGGTCCGCAGCCCCAGGCGCTCCTTTTGCCCGGTCGCCGATCTTCACCCGCGGCGCGTCGAAGAACACCACCGCGTCGACCGGCTCGAGCGGGCGATTCTTCCAGGCTGCGACCTCATCGATCACCGCGCCAGCGATTACCGAGACCAGCTTGCGCGAAGTCGCCACCCCGTAGAGGTCGCGCAGCTTAGCCTGGATATCGGACGTGCCCACGTCCCGGGCTTGCGGCGCGATGGCTTCTGGTCGAATCCGGGGAAGCTGCGCCCGTACTTGGCGATCAGCTACGGGTCGAAGCGCCCATGCCGATCGCGCGCGGGATCGACAGCTCCACCCTGCCCGCGTCGGTGAGCACGTTATTGCTGTTGTGCCGTTACGATCGTTGCCGGCGGCGTGTTCGGCGTCCCAGGAGAGATGGTGACCCATCTCGGCGTGGAGCCCTCCCTCGGCCAGCGCCTTGTTCAACTTATCGAGCAGGCCATTGGACTCGAACAGCGTTTCGGGAGCGCGCCTAGACAACAGCTCCTCGAGCAACTCAGACTTCATCGGAGTGGAGTTGGTTGCCATACGGCGATTCGTCCTGCGAGGGAAATGCAAAGCCCACAAACACAAAAATCGTTACTCTCTCTACCTGTGCGAGCTGGCATGTGCAGGCAGGCACGCCCTTGCATGTCCTGCAGGAGCTGGGCAGCTGGCAGTCGGCGGAGATGGTGCCCCCGTGTGCGCATCTCGCTACCGATCATCTGGCCGAATACCTAATGCGACTGACGGGACAATAGGCAGCGGCGAAAGAACCGGAGGGAGTGGCAACGACCGAGCTACGCCGCCAGAACTGAAAAAGGCCTGCATTTCTGCAAGCCTTTGATTGACTGGCGCGCCCGGCAGGATTTGAGCTCAGGAGCGCCTGGTTCGTAGGCGAATTCCGCCGTCCTAAGACGCTGTTAAATCAGCGGTTGGCAGCGTTTGCCTCTCGCCAGTCCGGTATATTCATGGCACGGTTATGGCACAGCCAATATGGATTGGGCGCAATCCGCGCTGATGCGCGAGTCTCGCCTATCGACCGAGGCTGTGCGGAAACGCCTGCGCATTCCGCTGCGGTAGGGCATACGGCGGTGAAGCCTAGCCTCAGTCGAATTGCGACTGTCAGTCGACGGGCTGCAGTCGACCTATAGCAATCATAGCGGGAATTTGCTAACAGCATGGTCCGCGTGTAGGCGAACTTCGTGGCTCTACGAAGCGCTGGGTTGGCTTTCCGTGCGGACTCGGAAATTCTTGCCGTCACGCGTGTGGGTGATGCGGAATTCCGATTTTCTGTGGGAGTTCAACGAAAAATTCGGCATTGACCGGAGTGCGGCGGTTATGGATACTGGATTTGTGCGGTTGAATTTCCGATCCTTGTGACGACCTTCTGGACATGGGCCTCCATCGTCGGGCTCTCGGTGACCCCCAACCTGGTGCTCGGGCCATCGGCGGCGGTGGCCGTGGGCATCGCGGCGCACTACAGCCCGTGGGTCCTCCTTCCGGTGGTTTCGGCGGCGAGCTACTTCGAGGGGCTGGTCCTCGCCTGGCTCGCCGGCCAGAGCACGCGGATCGGTTTCATCGGCCGGTGGGTCGCGCGACTGCGCACGCCGAGGGGCGTGGCGTTCGCCAACAGGTGGGGAGTCTGGGGCGGCCTCACCCTCGGCTGCGCCGTGGTCGGCCAGGAGCCGATCTTGGTGGCGCTCCGCTGGCTGGGCGTCGACATGCGTCGGATCTGGTTGCCGTTGGCGGTCAGCAATGCGGTCTTCGCGGTCCTCTACTACGCGATCGTGTGGGCCGGCCTCGAGCAGGTCGCGAACCACTAAGCCCACCCTGCACTACCGCGCCAACGGGGACTAGAGCGACCGTCTGTTGTTGGCCCAGGGTGTGTAAAAACCCGGGGCCACCCCTGGCCACGGTGCACGTGGATCCGTCAGTGCACGGCTGCTGCTCCAAACATGATCTCCAAGCAACAGGTCAACAGGAGGACAGATGATGAATACACGAACGCACAGATTCTACGCAATTGGGATCGTGGCAGTGTTTGCCTGGGCCGTCGCCGGCTGTTCGACGCCGGGGCGTAATTCGGCGACAAAAGCGGCGGATGCCGTAACTGCCCTCCAGCAACGAATGACGACGGGGGAGCAGCAGATGGATTCCACGGTCACGACCTTGGTGGACTTGGTCAACCAGCGGCAGGGTGACCTGCGGCCACAGTATCAGAAGTTTCGCGACAGCGTGGACAAGCTGGAAGCGCAAGTCAAGAAGGGCCGGAGCGAGCGCGCCGCTGTGACTACTCAGGCAGATGCCTATTTCGCAAAGTGGGAGCAGGACACTAAGACCCTCCAGAACGAGGACATCAGGCAGGTTGCAGCGTCCCGCCGTGAGACTGTGAAGGCCAGCTTCGACAAGATCAACGGCGAATTCAACGCGGCGAAGCCCGTCTTTGAGTCGCTTATGCGAGACCTCGGGGAGATCAAGCAGGCACTCGACTTCGATCTGACACCGGGAGGAACCACCGCCATGAAGCCCGTCGTGGCGAAGGTGCAGGGGAAGGCGGCGACAGTGAAAACCCACATCGCGACAATCCGCGCCGAGTTGGGACACGTCTCCGCCGAATTGGCGGCCACCGCGTCCACCAGTCAATGATCACGATCCAGATGCGCTATTTCGCCTCACGCGTGGTCGCGACGAAAGCAAGATCCGTTTCCCCGTCACGCTTGAGTTTGACCTAAGTCAACGCGGCGCCCCCACGTCATAGAAATATGTTCAGCACGTTGCGGCAGAAGCCGTTCTCGCGTCGTGTGAAGGCAAGGGAGGTCGATATGGCCACAGTCACGAATGGATTGACCGCGGCTCGGATAGCCCTATGCCTGGCGATGTTGAGCTTTGCCGTGGCGTGTGGAGCACAGACTCCCCCAGATACGTCTCTCAGACGGGCAGCTCGAACGTTGGCGACGTCGGTGTGCGAAGGTTGCCACGGTGCTGAGGGGCGAAGTACCGACCCGGCTATACCGATCATTGCCGCGCAGCAGCAGCCTTATGTCGAACTCCAGCTCAAGGCGTTTCGCAGCGAAAGCCGCGACGAGCCCAAGGGGCACGAGCTCATGCGGGGCGTCAGCTCCAAATGGTTACTGAACGATCAGATTGTTGCGGGAATCGCGGAGTATTTCTCCTTGCAGCCGCCCGCCCCCGGCAAGCCCGGCGACCCCGCGGCAATGACCAAGGGCAAGCGGCTGTATGAGAAGGGCAGTTTTACCCCGAGGATAGTCCCTTGCTCGGACTGCCATGGGGACAACGCCCAGGGGATCGCGATATTTCCGCGGCTGGCGGGCCAGCACGGCGAATACCTTGTGAGGCAGATGCAGATAATGCGTGAAACGTTGCGGGACTCCCGAGTCATGCATGGCGTCATCGGGGAACTCAGCGATAGCGAAATCCTCGCGGTAGCCACGTATCTTCAGTCGAAATAAACCCACGGCATTCTCAAACGGCGCGGCTGATCGGTGACATTAGACATCCGTACGCACCAGTCAGCCACCCTCGGGCAGCGATTGGGAATGTTGGTCAGTGGCCCTGCACTTCGTGGGTATCTTTATGCGCGTATAGCGTGCGGGCACGCCGTGAATGGCGGGTTTGGGCCGAGAGTTGCCTGTCGCCCGAAAGTCGCAGCCCGACCCGATGCGGCCAGCTGTCGGCCCGAAGAGCGGCCGTTCGTGGGGAGAACCCGAGAGCAGGAAGCCACCTTTGCACGGAACTCGGGGGAATCGGGTCTGCGCCGCCGCCGGCTGCGCACCTGAATGACCATCCAGGCCTTCCCCTGCCGCGCCCCGCAGCCGCTACACCACGCGGAGTCTGCGCAAGCGCGTCGCTTCGTCCAAGTCGACGGCGGTTTTGCAACCTTCGATGAACGACGCGAGACCTGACGCGGGAGCGGGTCTGGCTACCAGATATCCCTGTATCTCACGACAGCCATAGCGGCTGAGCAATGCGCGTTGCGGCTCCGTTTCGACGCCTTCCGCGATCACATCCAGTCCGAGATTACGCGCCAACAGGATGACGGCCCGTACGATGGCCGCGTCGGCCGGATCATCGGGCGCGTTGCGCACGAAGGACTGATCGATCTTCAACCGATGCACCGGAAACCGCTTAAGGTAGGAAAGGGAGGAATACCCGGTACCGAAGTCATCGATCGCCAGCCGCACGCCCAGCCCTTTCAATGCCTTGAATGTATCGACCGTACGCTCGGCGTCTTGCATCGCGACGCTTTCGGTGACTTCGAGCTCCAAGTGGCGCGGGTCAAGACCGATGTCCTGCACTATACGACGAACCGTTCGTGGCAGGTCGCCGCTGGCGAACTGGCGTGGGGAGATGTTCACACCTACCGAAAAGGCCTGCAACCCCGCGTCGAGCCATGCACGTGCCTGTACGCAAGCCGTGTGCAGCACCCACTCGCCGATTGGCGCAATCAAACCCGTCTCCTCCGCCAACGGCACAAACCTCTGGGGAGAGATTGCGCCAAGCTTCGCGTGGTGCCAGCGGAGCAGCGCCTCAAAGCCGACTAACGCGCCGGTCTTGGTGGTGACCTGGGGTTGGTAGTGAAGCGCCAGCTCTCCGCGTTCAAGCGCGAACCGCAGTGCGGTCTCCAGCTCGAGCCGTTCCAGATGCTCGGCCTCGAGGTCGCTGCCGTAGCAGCGGAAACCATTCCCGCCCTGATCCCGTACGCTCTGCATTGCGCGGTCCGCCCCTCGAGCCACCGTGCCCGCGTCCTTGCCGTCGAGCGGGAACAGGCTTCCGCCGATGCTGAAGCTGATCAAGAGCTCGCGGCTGCATACCGCAACCGGCTGGACGGTCGATCGCTGAATCGAGTTCACGATGGCATCGAGCATGACGGTGGAGCCCCCCCCACACACAAGAACTGCGAAGCGAGCGCCATCCATACGGAACAGATGAGTGGTACGGGACTCGGACGCTTGCTCGCGCAGTGTCTGCGCGAGCCGGTCGGCGACTGCCTTGAGTACTGTGTCGCCTGCGCTGTGTCCAAAGCTGTCTATCAACAGCCGGAACCGATCCACCATCAAAACCAGCACGGCGCCCGTAGCCGCGCTGCGCATGGCCTCTGCCAGCATTTCCTGGAACTTGTGACGGTTCGGCAGTCCGGTCACTGGGTCGTGGTAGGCCTGATGAACGAGCCGTTGCTGCGCACGCTTCTGCTCGGTGACGTCCGAGAGGTACAGGTAGAACAGATCGTCGTCGGGAAGGGGATGAACCTCGCACGACAGATCGCGTTCCCAGACCTGGTATTCGAAGCGGTCAGTCTTTAGCCCGGAGCGGCTCAGGGCGCGAAGGCGTTGCGCGAGATCGGCCGGTACCAGACTGGGCAGATCCTGCGCCGTGCGCCCGCATTCGGCCAGCATCTTCAATGCGCCCCGGTTTGCATACACGACTTTGCCCTCGGCGGATGCCGTCAGGATTGGGTGCGGGTTGCGTTCCGGGAACAGGGCGAGCCGCCGGCGCAGACTCGATTCGCCGAGATAGGCGCGCAGCGCGTAGCCAGCCAGCACAAGCAAGACCACTGCGGCCACGCTGAATGCGACCACCATGCCCACGATCGCCGCGACCTGCTGGCGGATGGCGTTTCCCGACTTGTCGACCTCGCCGCTCACGCTGGCGAGGGCCCGGTCCACATCCAGGTTGATCTTCGCAGCATCCTCGCTGATCGAGGCCAGCAAGCGATTGGCACGGTTCGCATCTGCACGCCTACTTCCAATCAGCTTATCCAAGTCTTCGGCCGAATGGTTCAGCCGGGCGAAATGCTCTTCGATCGCGCTGATCAAAAGCGGGTTGACCCCATTGCGCTTGAGCTGGGTAAGGATCTGATCGATCCGCTTCGAGTTGGCCGCGAGGCTTGCACGAAAATGCGCCCGGTCCCGGGTTGCGTAGTAGTCGTACAAGATCGGCTCTTCGGCGATCACCGCGAGCTTGAGTTCGAACAACGTCGCGACGCTGGGCAACTCGCGCTCGACGAAGCCCTCAGTGGCCACGCTGACGGCGTTGCCCCGGAGGTAGGTGAAGACGGACACCCATGTCGCCAGCATCACGATCACGCTAAGGACCGCTACGGCCTGCCGCCTCAGGCGCGCTATGCGCGGCGCGTGTGACGTGGTGCTTTGCTGCAACGAATCAACCGGCATGACGTGTTCTTGAGAGCGGAGCTCGGGCGTTGATCTGGCTGGGCGCTATCACGGCTTACAAGCCTGTCGACCATCGGGCCAGCTAGCGCTTTCGTCGGCCGGCCAGTCACGCACAGCGCTTGGAGGCGCTTCTGCACCCATCGTTATGCAGTTGACAATTCGCTCACAAGAGCCAGCGGTCTGCATCCCGGAGGGCGAAGTCGGAAACCGCCTATGGCATGGCGCGACGGAGGACGGTTGCGATGCAACACCGCGCCCGCTTGTGCTCGAGTAGATCGAGTTGCACCCAAGCTGACTGGCCCTGCGCTTCGCGTCGCCTCTGGTAAGCCACACGTCAACTGCTGCGCCTCCCTTCTCGGCTCAGGACGAGCAGGAACTATTCCTACGTGGAACCACTCCCGCTCGGCGGGACAGGGCGGACAGGGTCCGACGAACCGCTGCTTCCGGCTGCTCTGCGGCCTTCACGATTGTCCCAGCCCGACCCAAACCAGCCAGTCGGTCCTTTCGTGACCGGCCACTCAACCCTCGCACGAACCGGGCTCGGGTTGAGCAAGCAGGGCCACGCTGCCTACTCCGGCGGGTTGCGGCCCAATGACACGGCCACGATGAGCAAGCACAAAGCAGCAATCGCGGCCGCGGTTCGCACGATATGCCATTGCCACCACCGGTCTCTGAGTTGCGTCCAATTCGAAGGCGGCGCTTGAGGCGTCCATGTCATCACTACGCTGCTGATCGGCCGATTCCCGAATCGTGTTACCACCCCAGCGGCGATGAGGCAAGCCGCAGCGGCCGTAAGCAAGTAGCGTGTAGGGCGGTCTTCTTTGGCCATGATCGCCAAAACGATTACGAGGACGATGCAGGCCGCTCCTCATACAGGCATAGGTGTGTTCAGCGCTCTGATTGCATGCTGTTGTTGTTGCACATAGGTTGAGGGCGATAGGTCAGCCGGATTGAACCCGATCAAGATGCCGAACATGGCGCCGACCAGCGACGCAACGAACAGCAGAGTCCTGAACCGGACAATCGTCGTCGTCACAGTTCCTCCTTTCCCCTGATGCATGCGGCGCAGCGAGGTGCGTGGCCAAGGCTTCGACAGCTCTGCGGCTGCAGGGCAACGTCACCGGTCACGTCGACCGGCGGCTTGCGGCCGCACACGTAGTATTTGGGCCAGCCGCCCATCTTCGGGGGCTGCGCCGTGTCAGGCGAGCTTGAATGGCGTTATATCGCGACGACAGACGCGTCGACGACGCCCCAGTGTGGTCTGCATCACTGCAGCCGAGGCGAGCTATGTGCCGTGCTTCTTGGGGCGGCCTGCAGCGAACCCAAGCACGCCGAGTCCTGCAGCCATCAGCGCGCAGGCGCCGGGCTCTGGGACGGCAGTGACGGTAACGGTGGACCCCGCAAGCGAATTCGTCAGGTATTCGAGAGTGTACGGCCCCGCAGATAGGGGCGTGCCAGGAGCGACCAGCGTGCCGGTTGTGTCGTCCATCAGGATATAGTTGGGACTACCTCTGTCCGCAACCTCGAAGGCCAGCGGGATGCTCGCGACATCTGTCCCCAAGAAGTGGAAGCGAACGTCCAATCCGCTTGGCGGGCTAGTTATGGTCTTATAGGTGTCCGCAGCAGAGGTAGGCGTGGTCGCAGTGGCTATGTATGGGTGAGGAGGTGTGCAGGGAGGAGCTCCTCTGCCGCTGCCAGAGCAGCCTGGCGTGTACAGGTAGTTGTAGGTCTCGGTCAGATTCGCGACGATGTTCTCGCAAAAATCCGAATCCCCACACGCGCCTGAAGGTGACGTGGGGTAGACATTGAAATTGAACGATAGAAACTGAAAGTCCTTCACCCCGCTGTGGCTGGCCAGCTGTGGCACGTCCAAGATGAGCACCTGAGCCTGCGCCGAGAACGCGGCTGAAGTCGCGGCAACAACGGCCAGGGTGCACAAGAGCACGCGAACCGTCGGTTGTCTCATGATCTAGCCCTCCGCAAGAACTCGCGAGCCACATTGGCCGTCCTCATTGGGCAGGCCGATAAAGGCCGGGTAACACTAGCGTGAATTTGCAAGGATCGTCAAGGTCTATTGCGCTAGCAAGATCCTGGTCTGTCTGCCCCGAAGTTCGTTGACGGGGCTGATCCGTTATCCGTAACGGAGGAATTAAAACGCCGCGAGCTGACGCAAACGGCCGGCCTAGACGCGGCCTGCGGCATGGTCATGTACGATCACGCTGCCGGTGTTCCCGTCGACCGTAATGAGCGCTCCGTCGCGGATGCGGCGCGTTGCAGCAGCCACCGACACGGCGGCAGGGATGCCGAGCTCGCGGGAGATGATTGCTGCGTGGGAGATCACGGAGCCGGTCTCCACGACGACTGCACCGGCAGCAAGGAACAGAGCAGCCCACGGCGCATCGGTGGTCACGGCAACGATCACCTCTCCGGGCTCGAGCTCGCTGTCTGCGGATAAAGATGTGATCACGCGGGCGCGCCCCGTATACCGGCCCGGAGAGGCGCCGATCCCCTTCAGCTCGGTGCCGGCTCGGGCGCGCTCGACCCTGCCCTGGCCGCGGTCCCTGTATGCAGACAGCGGCGGTGGATCGCCCTCGAACACGAAGGGCGGCTCCTTACTCATCAGCACTTGCAGCCGCGCCGCGCGCTCGTCGATCAAGCCCAAGTACGCCCCGGGATCTGCGATGAAGGCGGTCGCCTCGTCGTCAGTCACAAGCAACACATGATCCCAGCGAGTTAGCAGGCCCTGACGCACGAGACGATGCCCCAGCTCGCGCAAAGGCGCGCGGGCCTCCTCCATCAAGCGCGTCATGTACACCTTGCTAAGTTCACGCGCCGCCAGATGATCTCGGGCGCAGCGAGCGGCTTCAGCAAACTGGCCGCGCCTCTGCGGATCGTCCGCCAGCCTGCGTTCGATCTCTGCGATCGCCGTCTCGCGTTCTGCCACCAGCGTCGCTGAGCGAGCCGCCGGCGACGACGCGTCGGGCGCGCGCCGGGCACGGTCCAACATGCGCAACGCGATTTCCGGGTCCGTTCGGTAGGTCGCTGACCGTAAGTCCCAGATACTGGGGCCCATGAAGCCCCAGCGTTCGATGAACTCGTCCCAGCGTCGAAGGAATCTCTCTGCGCCACGGTCGCCGGAGGCGCGCAACCGGTCCAGCAAGCCGTCTACACCCTGGTCGAACGCAGCAGAGCAAACGGGCGAAGATGCGACCTCGCGGGAGAGCTCCCATAAATGGAGGGGCTGGGCGGCCGATTCCACGCCGCCTACCGCCGCAGTCGCCTTTGCAGCGAGGTGGGCAGCACCCGCCGCTTGCGAGGTTTGCGCAATGAGACCGATCAAGGCGTTGCACCCGTAAATGTTGAGGACGTGCCGCTTGTCGAGATGCCGAACGTCTCCTATCAACGTATGGAAGTATTCCAACAGCGATGCGTTGGACATCTTCTGGAAGTCCGGTCGCGTTCCGGCCAGTGCATCGACACGCAGCGCGTCCCGCTGGGTATCCCCCAGCGGGTCGGCGCCGAAGAGCGACTTCAGCCATACACCGAGCGCAGCGGTACGCTGCGGGTTCTCGTCGCGAGGGTCGGGGCGGTATGGCGGCACGTCCGGGTAATCTCCGAAGAACGATGCGTCGATCGCCTCGACACTGAGCCCCGGAATCCGCGCGCCAATGACGCGCGCCACGGACGCGTTCAGATAGATGTAGCCACCGAAGCAACCCATTGCTTCGCACTGGCCCACCGGTTTGAACTCCTCGGGCGTGAAGGCTCCCATCTCGTACAGAGCTCCCCGGTAGGCGGGCTCAAATGAATGCCGCCCAAAAGTGCTCCAGCCGAGCGGCGAGGCCACTTCGACGTAGGCCTCACCTGCGTTCGCACGGGTAAAGACGGGAAAGCGTTCGCTGCCCTCGTCGTCGCAGGGCCAGATCTTCGGCTTCGTACCCATTTCGGCGGCATGTTGCTCTGTTCAGAACCGGGCCAGCTAGCTTACAGCGCATATAACCCGCCGGCAAACCTGCTCCTGTGTACCCGTACACACGGGAGCGCTCATGCAGTCCCGTTGTGGTACGCCGTCGCGGAGCGGCTGCACGGGACACATGTTGGGATCAACTGGCCGCAGTGCAGCAGCAGGTGCGTCATCGCGTGCTGCGCCAGCTCGCCCGCGCCGATCCTCTCGACCGCGCTGATGCTCGCGACATGCCGAGCTCGAACCACCGCGGGAGCCTCTCGCTGGAGGCCTCGGCCAGAATCGAAGGCCCGGACCGCCGAGGGCTGGAGCGCCTGCTAAGCGATTGTGCTCGGCCGGCCTTCGTCTTGGAGCGGTTCGAGCGGGTCGGCGACAACCAGCTCGTCTATCGCTTTCCCAAGCCAAAGGCAAATGAGCGCACTGCGTTGCGCCTCACGGCCCTGGAGCCGATTAGACGCCTGGCCGCGCTGATCGCGCTTCTGCGCCTGCGCCAATGCCATCACGGGGTGCGGGCCCCTCACGTGTGCAACGGCAGCTCTCGCGCAAGGACGCCCGCTTGGTCAGTGACCGAAGGTGGCCGGTTTGAGACCTTCGCGAATGTCGCGACCCGACCCCCTGCGGTCATTCACGGATGTCTGCTATCGTGTATTCGAGCCCTCGCTATACCAAGGGGCGTCAGCCTGCTGTGGGGTCAGGTGCGTGATGCATCGAGAACTGGGGTGACGGTGGAGAGGGCGCGCCTGAGTTCGTTTTCGACCGTGGGCTGAGCTGATCGCCTCGCGCACCTTCCTCGATCTGTGTGCCGAGCACCTTTTACGGGATCGAGCTGCCGACGGCGTCCGCCTCGCGCTTCTGCCGGCCGGATTGCTTTGGCAGATCGGCCAGCGCGATCTACCAGTGCGCGCTGCGGATGGAGTGGTGAATGTGCATCGGGCATGAACCGTGCATGCCTGGCCGATTCAGTCCTCGCGTCCGCCGCCGAGCCGGATCTCACTCTGAATGGATGGAGAACGCATGAACGCCCGAGTCTTGTGCCTCGTAGCGCTGCTAACCGCGTCCGCGCTCGCCCGCGCGGAGAAGGGCAACCCGGTTGACCTGCAGGTGCGCTACGGGCGCGTGTACAGCAGCTACGTCCTGAATGAAGACGGCACTGCCACCGAGAACCGCGAGTGGACCATGACGGTGCTCAAGGAAAGCGCCCTGGATTGGGCCAAGCGCACCTCCATAAGCTACAGCACGAGCGCGCAACAGGCCGAGGTCCTTTCGGCATACACCCTCAAACCCGACGGCCGCCGTATCGACGTGCCGAAGGACAATTACCAGATCGAAGTCAACCGTGGCAGAAACGGCGACTCTCCCGTGTACTCCGACCGGTCAACCACCACGGTCGTGTTTCCCGACGTCGCAGTCGGCGACACGATCGCGATCTCGTATCGGCTTGTCCAGACCGACCCGCTGTTCCCGAAGCACTTCTCGGTTGCACAGAGCATCTCGCGGCAGGTCGCCTACGACGACCTGCGCGTGCGCATCGATTATCCTGCCTCGATGTGGGTGCAGTACCACGCGCGCGGGATGGAGCAGATCGAGAGCGACGAGAAGGACGGCCGCAAGGTGGTGGCATGGCGCTACGCGAACTCCAACCCGATGCAGGACAGGCGCCGGAACTTTTCAGTCTACGACCCCGACCGCGAGACCGGGTTCGCCTTCTCGACCTTTCGCAGCTACGAGGAGATCGCCGCTGCGTACGGTGCGCGTGCCCTGCCCAAGGCCACCGTGACGGACCGCATCCGACAGCTGGCCACCGATATCGTCAAGGACACGCGAGAGCCGCGTGAGCAGGCGCGCCTGCTGTATGAATGGGTTGCGAAGAACATCACCTACGCGGGCAACTGCATTGGCATCGGTGCGGTGGTGCCGCGCGACGCATCGTTCGTCTTGGACAACAAGATGGGCGACTGCAAAGACCACGCGACCCTGCTGCAGGCGCTGCTGGCCGCGCGCGCAATCCAGAGCACTCAAGCCCTGGTCAACGCCGGCTCGGTCTACCGGCTGCCAAAGATCCCTGTGGTCTCGACGGTTAACCACGTCATCAACTACCTCCCGACGTTCGACCTGTACGTCGACTCCACATCGGAGTCCACGCCGTTCGGAATGCTGCCGTTCGCAGATCAGGACAAACCGGTGCTGCTGGTGGAGGGCTTCAAGCCTGATCTGCACACACCATGGTCCCCGGTGGGCGCAGACCGGCAGCACACCCGCAGCGTGTTGAAGATCAACCCCGACGGCTCCGTGTCCGGTTCGATCGAGGTGACGCAGACGGGAGAGGGCGCGGTCGAGTCGCGCGCCTGGGCGCGCAGGCTCTCTCCGGAGCGGGAGGCCGACTTGGTAAGGAATAGGTTCCTGGAGCAGGGCATGATTGGCAGCGGCAGCTTCCAGAAGGACGACCCCGCCGCGCTGATCGACACCTACCACTACAAAGCCGAATTCAATCTCGAGAAATTCGTCAAGATGTCCGGCTCCGGCGCGTTCTACATCTATCCGCCGCTGCGTATCGCGGGATCCATTGGTGACGTCCTGAACTACTCGGTGGAGCCGGAGCCTGAAGCGGACGTGACATGCTCGAGGGGCAGATTTATCGAGGAATACGAGATCGAACTGCCCGCGAAGATGAAGGTACTCTCTATCCCAGACGACCTGAAGGTTTCCAGCACCACGGGCGACTACCTTGCGAGCTACCAGCTCGACGGCAACCGGCTGCGGGTCAGGCGCGAGATCGACGACCGCACACCCGGCAATGTATGCACACCCGATGTCATGGCGCAATACAAGGCATTCGGCGAGAAGGTGATGGACGACCTGAGAGCACAGGTGCTCTACAAATCGAAGACTGACTGATGCTCGAGCGCGCAGAGACGACGCGCTGAAGGTCGCCGCGAGAGCGTGACCACTGCGTACTGGTGATCCTGGCAGTCGGTCATCGCCTGGCTCTGCGCCGCGCCTCGCTGCTACTTCTTGCCGTCGCAGCAGCCGAGGGCGTGCTTCCTCACCGCCCGGGAGGTCGCAGCGCGATGGGCACACCGAACCGTGCCTTACGCTCTTGGAGCTGATAAGGCTGTAACACCCAGCCCCTGGGGGACCTGCTTCCGGCCGGGCGCCTGCTCGCAGCTCTCTGGGATTCGGCTTGCGGCGACCCAGGCGTAACCGGGGTACGCATTTCGGCAACTCTTGTCTGATCGAGGAAGGCCGAGCCTGGATCGTGGCAACGGGCATACAACTTGCCGCTCATGCTGCATGTCCAGCGGATATTCCGTTACTCGTCGTACGGTGGCGCTCGCGTTGCTCCTGCTCGCCTTGCTCGCCTGGGCCTTCACGCAGGAGTCATCTGCGCTCAGGGCGCTGATTGCGCGACCGGAGCCGCCCGTCGCAGCGGCTCCGCCGAGAATGCGTCTGCCGCGGGATCAGCGCATCTATCCATTCAAGACCTTCGACGCCAGGCCTTCGGCCTGGTTCGCGCGAGAGCAGGAGCTGTTTACCGCCGTGCTGGACGGTGCGGGCTGCGACGTGCTGGTCGTGCCGTTCGAGGCGAAGGGGCGCTCGGTGGACCGCCCGGCGCGGTCGTTGATGGCCCGCATGCTCGCCGCGGAGATCGTCTCACGCACCGGCTTGTGCGTCGCCGATCTCACGCTCGTGTCCCGGGCGCTGGGATCTCAGGCACGTGCCTATGAATGGCCGGCGATCGCCAAGCTGGCCGATGCCGTCGGCGCGCGCCATGTGATCCGCGGCGAGGTGAACCTAGCGCTCAGGGGCCAAGCGTTCGAGCTTTTCATGATGATAGCCGCGCGCGATCCGGCGACCCGCGCCTGGAGTGCGCCGCGCACGATCGACCTCGATCCCATCGTCTTCAGCGATGACCTCGCCCCCGAGGCCGCCTTCGCTCCCCGGGTACGAGGGCTGTCCGCGCAACTTGCCCTGCCCGCTGCACGCCCGGCGCATCCGGCCGCCGACAACGGCCAAGCACCCGAAGGAGTTCCCGCCGACCCGCGCCAGCTCGCGCAGCCGGGCGGCTCCGCGGTCGAGCGTGCACAGCGGCTGCAAGCCCTCGCGGCGATGCTCTCCGCCGACGACGTCAGCAACGAGCATCTGTGGGAACGCTCGCTCATCGCGCTCCTGCCGCTGCCGGCGACAGACCAGACGGCCCAGGTGCTGCGCGCGCGCGCGAATCTGCACCTGCACAGACGTCCCTATGCACTGAAGCTCCTGCAAGGCATCGACGGGCCGCAGGCACGCCTGCTGCACGCGTTGGCGGACGGCAACCTGCCGCAGGCGGTGCAGCGTGCCACGGACATCACGGATCCGTTCGACGCGCTTGTGGCCGCGCTCGATCTCGAGGACCTGAGGCAGCGGTTCGGATCCGCCGCCATGGTGGGCTACGAGCAGCGGCGCGCGGACCTCATCTCCCGCCACAACGGCTATGCCGCATTGCTCTACGCGCCGATGTCGAGCGGCCAGTGGTTTCACCAGGATGTACACCTGCTGGTCGCGGCCGAGCTGGCTCGCGACGGCCTGCTGCGGGAAGCCCCCGCCGCGCTGTTCGATCGTCTGGCCGCGGCGGCGCAGGGGGACTGGCAAGCCATCTCGATGGGTGTCGCCCGGGAAATCGAGGACAGCTACCCGGCATTCTGGCGCGATGGCGCGCGCGCCTGGCGCGCCGCTCAAGCCTTCGATCGCCTCGCGGCCTGGGATTTCCCCGACGCTCTCTACTGGGCCAACCGTCAGGCGCTCAGCCGCATGTTCGGTGCGATCCGGGAAAGGCAGGGCCGGCCTCGCGCCGCGCTGGACCTCTCCCGGACCCTTGCGCCGGCTTTCCGCGACTACGCTCCGATCGAGGCAGAGCTGGCGCTTGCGCTACAGGAAGTCGGGCTTGATACCGGTGCGAGCAATGCGATGCAGCCCGACCAGGAGGTGCTCACGCGCGCCGCCCAGGTTTACGCCTGGGAGGGAGAAGAAACGCTGACAGCATCGATGCTCACCGGCACGCTGGGGGATCTGAGCGGGTACTTCTACCGCGACGAACCGCCGCGCCCCTGGCGGCCGGCGCCGTTCGGCAATCCGCGCATTCTGCAGGTCGCCAAGTTCGACAACCGGCAGGTCTCGATGAACGCCGAGCACTATCGCCGCTCCCTCGCTTTCACCCAGCACCAGGTGTGGTACCTCGAGCGCGCCTACAAGTCGCTGACGCAGGCGGGGCGTACACGCGAGGCGGCCGCACTGCTCGAACAGAACCGGGATCGGTTCGTGGGGCACCCCTCACGCGCTCCGTTCCTGGCCGAGCGTGCCAGAGATGCGGGCGATGCTGCGGGGGAGCAGGCAATCCTGCAGGAAGCGATCGGTGTGCTGCCCGACGAATGGTCGAGCTATCTTGCGCTCGCCTCGGCGCAGTTGCGCGCGCGGCAGGCGCAGGCCGCGCAGCGCACGCTGCTGTCCTTTCCTCAGTTCCGGAACCGGACTCAACATCCGGTATCGGTTGCCCACGCTGCCAGAGAGGGAGGCATGCTGCTGCGCGACGCCGGAGAGATCGAGCTCGCTCGGCCGCTACTGGAGCTGTGCGTCGCGTCCGGTACCGGCGCCGCGAGCGAGATGTGGAGCGCGGTGGATCTGTCAGTTGACCGCCGGGACTACCGTGCTGCACGCGACTGGACAACCCGAGTGCGCGAGCGCTACGCGGGCGACGAGTGGGCACAACCCGAGTTCGCCATGCTGTCGTTCCTGACCGGTGCCTCCGAGGCCGGGTGGCGCGCGTTCGACGAAGCGTCCCACCGGCAGATGGGCGTCGAGCCGTGGATCGCTGCGAGCGTCGGCCATCGCATCGCCGGCAGTGACGATGCCCGGTTGGTGGCCTTCGCAGAAACCTGGCGCCGCCCCAATGCCCCGCCGTTCCACGAAGTCGGTGCACGCCGATACTTCCTGTTCGACACACTGCTGATCGACCGGCCGGCGAGCGAGTCCAAGCAGCAGACTCTGGCAGCGATCGGCCAGAGTGTCGGCGACCAGAACTTCAGCGTATTCGTCAGCGGCTATCAGGCAGTCAAGCGGCGGGATTTCGAAGTCGCAGCGCGCGACCTGGTGCAGGCCAACGATGCGTTCATCGGGATATCGGTCAACGTACGGCGCCCCAACGCTTTCCCATTGCCGTACATGGCACTGGCACTCACCAAGACCGGCAAGGCGTCCGAAGCACAGGCGCTGGTTGCTTCGGCGCGAGCGAAGATCGGGCGGGATTTCTACACGCTGCTGGCGCAGGCCGTCGTCGACGCCCATGCCTCGCGCGGCGAGCAGGCGGCACAGGCGCTCTGGGAAGCGTTCCTGGTGCGTCCGAACTCGCCGGACCTGCTGGTCCCGCCGCTCTACGAGCTGCTGGAGGTATGCGAGATGCTGATGGAATCGACGAACGAAGACCGCTATCGGGCGCTGCTGGTCGACTTGGCCCGGCGGGGCTCGTTGCGGTTTCCGCGCTCCTGGAGCTTCGCGTTCCTGGCCAAGTATGCGCCAGACCCGGCGGAGCGCCAGCGGGCGCTAGGCATAGCGCTGTATCTCGATCGGCGCTCCGAGCGGCTGTCGGGGTTCTCCACCGCCGAGCGCACCAATGCGGCGAGCTGGTTCGCGCAGAACAACCCGTTCCTGGGCGCAGCGCGCAAGCTGCAGACCGCGTCGCGCTGACGACCCCGGGGCAGACAAACCCGTTGGGAGCTGTGACAGCGGCGCGACGCCCGCTTGATCGCGGCTCGCGTCCGAGCAATGTGCCGGAGCACCAAGTCGCCAGCGGCGGCGCGTGCATCCCGATGACCCGCGTCAGCAGGCCGAACAGCACGCAGGGCGTGACCGCTCTCAAGATCTCGCTGATCGTGCAACGAACGTAGTATTAGCGACGGCGGGAAGTTGCCGAGATCGGACGGTCGGGAAGGACCAGAGACGACCCGATGCTGCTGGTCAGGATCGTCCGCTCTGGGGCATCCAAACCTGCAGTTGACCTGTGCCACACGCCCCCGCTGTTGAGACCTGGTGGCCCAGCCCAGTCCCACTGGGATGACACCCCGGCACCCGCGCCCGAGTATATGTTCGACCAGCGCGTGAGCTGGTAGGGCTCCTGCACTTCGTATCTGTGTTGGTCGCCGTGCTCGCCCGGTCCCTGCACTGGGGCTGACGGCGAGGTGTTGCCGCGCCGGTCGCAAAACCGCCACCGCCGACTCCCACCCATCCTGCGTCACCACCCTGCGCCACCCCCAAGCACGGTTCCCGACCGCGCGCGAGCGCTTTTCCCGCCCCCGCAGGCCGATCCAACACTCTGAATTGAGCTCGGCGCGGACGTGTGATACGGTTGAAACTCCTATCCCTCAGACCCGCTTCGCGCACCGGCGGCGATGCGGCCGCGCACGCACAGCGGCGCCTGAAGCGAGGCGCGCGCGGGTCCGTGCCATAATTCCCGGCGCGCCCGGATCGCACCGGAGCGGGCACATTCCTTTCCGAGCGAGCAAGATGCGCATCCGTAAGACCTTCGCGCGGCTGTGGAGACGGGGTTCACGCGCATTGGAACCGCCTCGGTTTCAGCCGAACGAACTTCTTAGAAGGGCGAGAAGAATCATGGCCGAGCTCGTCGCGCTGCTCATCGGAGCACTGTTGTTCGGCTTGGGCTTGTGGATCCTGTTGCTGCGCGTCAGCGGTTTCTACGATTTCATCTACCCGCACAACATGTCCATTGGGCAGATGACCGTCGATGGCGCCGAGAGCAAAGTCCACGCGGAGCTGCTCCGAGCGCGGTTCAACCATCACTTCCGCCGCCCGGTCTCTCTCCTCACCGAGACGGGCTTCCTCGAAGCGGCCACGCTCGACACGCCGGAGCTGTTCCAGCCGAAGGGCGTGGAGGGCACGCTGCAGAACATGACCGTCGAGGTATCCGGCGTCAACGTCACCAAGATCGTCCAGTTCGTCAATCAGCTCGCCGCTCCCGACCAGTGGGTGGTGGAGGGGGACTTCCAGACCCAGCCCGACCGCGCGCTGCTGGCGCTGCGCCTGCGCCGCGGCGAGCGGCTGATCCGCACCTGGTATCTCGAGCGATTCAAGAGCCTTCCCTACGACGACAAATCCGACAAGTCCGCGGACAAGTCGATGCTGCTGCAGGCCTTGATCGATGACGCCATCTTCCAGCTCGTCTACGACTTCGTGAACCCAGCCGACCAGAACCCGGACCTTCGCAAGTGGCGCAGCGTGATCAAGAATCCTCCCGACTTCCCCGGCCCCGCCGCGGTCGCGGCGTATTACGAGGCGCAGGGCGCGCTCGGACGCTACTACGCGCGCGGCGACTGGCGAGACCTCGATGTCGCCGTCGACCGCCTTCGCGACCTGCGCGGCCAGATGCCCAAGTTCGAGGATGGCCTGAGGCTGCTCGGCATGGCGCTTGCGGAGCAGCGCGCGGAAAACGAAGCCATCCACGTTTACGAGCAGCTCGAACTGCTCATGCAGTCCAGGGAAAAGGGCGGCGACAAATCGAAACTCGAGGACAAGCGCACTCTGCTGTACGTCCAGCTCCTGAAAGCGACCGCCAAGGCCAAGATTCCCGCCTGGCGGTCGGCACACGACGCGATCCGTGAGCTGTCGCAGATCGCGGAGAAGGTCGACAGGGAGCGCAAGCAGAGCGCCGCCATGCCCGGCATGGAGCAGGCCGCCTATGGCGAGCTGCTGGCCCAGACCGAGGCTCAGCTTGCCTATACATATGCCCAGTACCTCGATTACCTGCGGCACTCACCCGTGGCCGAGGTGTTCGGCAACGACTACGCGCCGCCGGAGCTGCGCATCACCGATCCCAAGGCGCTCGCTGCCCTCGCGCCCGGGCCGCAATCGGAGGAGGCGAAGCGCATCGTGCGCGAGACGGTGACGAAGATCGAGTCGCAGTACGAGCACTGGCTGGGCAAAGGCTGGAACGAAGAGAGCGCGCTCGACAAGAACCGCCAGTGGGCGGTGCTGGCCGACGGCGAGCGCAGACGAGCCGAGCTGATCTCCCGGCTGCGCCTGGCTTCGGGCTATGCCAACTATCGCATGGCGGAATGGGAGCGCCACGTCCCCCGCAAAGCCGACACCAAAACCGAATCGCTCTTCGGAGAGACCTTCCGGACACGGTTGGACAAGGCCACAAAGGAGCTGCGAGCCGCCGACGCGGCGCATCCCAACCACTATCTGGTGCTGCAGCTGCTCGGGCTCGTTAGCTCGGAGCCGCGCGACGAGACGGCGGATCTCAGCATCGCGGAGCAGTACTTCGACCGTGCCATCCGCGCGAAGCCGACCGATTATTTCGGTCACGAATTGCTCGCGGGAATCGTGCTGCGCAGGGTCGTCAACAAAGGCGTCGACTTGGGGAGCCGCGACGAGATGCTGCACGGCCTGGCGGCCGCGCAGAAGGCGGTCGATCGACTAGAGACCAGCGGCCGCGCGCATCTGCTGCGGGCGGAGTACCAGACCTTGCTGCTCGAAGTCGAGAAGGACGTTACCAAGCGGCTGGAACTCCGGGTTGGGCTCGAACAATACCTGGACCAAGCCGCGCGATTCCTGCCCGAGGCGCTCGGCATGGACGACCCGGACCTGAGCTGGCTGCGCGTGGTCGATGCCACGCGGCGGCTCGGCGAGGGGGCCGAGGCCCTGCCCGCCGCCCAAGGCAAACCTGATGCGCCTGCGCCCGAGAAGCAGCGGCGTTTCGATCAATCCAAGGCGGAGCTGAGCAAGCGCGTCGAGAAGCTTATCAATGACTGCGAAGAACTGGAAAAGCGCTGGGTCGCCCAGCAGCGCGTGTTCCAGATCGAGCAGGTGCGAAAGCGAGCCACGCGCCTGCTCGCGGCGATCGCGGCGTCGACGCCGGACAACTGGCATGAGATCAAGATCTCGTTCCAGTAGCCCGCGATTGCGTCACGACGCGACGTCCGGGTACAGCACGAGCTTGCGGTAGAGACCGCCCGCCTCGAGACGGCGGTGCGCCTCGGCGACCCCGTCGAAAGAGATCCATTCGGCGACGCGCGGCCGGATGGCGCCGGGTGCCAACAGATCGAAGAGTCGTTCCAGATACTCTTTGAACGAGACGGGGTGTTGCGCGCGCATGACAATGATCGAGAAGAAGCAGGCTCGCTTGCCGCCGGGCATCCACCCCCACACATACGGCCGCCCTACCCACATCAACATGGTGAGCATGCGATGTTGCGCCTGCACGCACGCCGTGTAGCCGTAGGCGCAGAGCAGGCCGTCGCGCTTGAGCGCGGCGAACGAGCGGCGATAGGCGTCCTCGCCGATGCCGTCGAAGACTGGAGCGCCTCGAACAGGTGCGCGACGATGAGCTTATCTATCGTTTGCCCAGGCCGCAGCCCGATGGGCGCACCGAGTTGCGGCTCACGCCCCTGGAACTGATCGATCATCTTGGCACACTGATTCCGCCCAGCGCGCATCCACCGCTATCGCTATGACGGGCTGCTGGCACCTCTGCACGTGTGCAACGACAGCTATCGGGCAATGACGCTGAGTTGGTCAATGACCGGAATTGGCCGGCTGCTGCCGACGGCCCTCCCCGAAAGCGGACCATCCCGCGAACGACCGCTATGGAGAACGGTGACTGGCGGTTGTCGACCCTGAGCGGAAGTTCGCCGGTTTGCAAAGCAGACGTTCCACTGTCTGCATTAGGCGCACCGGCAAGCACTGCAACGCTTTTCTGTGCCTCCGTTGGACGGCGAATAGTGCGCTCTTAAAGCGCTGGTAGTCCGAACGCGTCAAGTCAACTCCTTTATTTTCACTTCCGCCTGCTCCAGCCAGAACCGCATGTCCATCTCGCGGTACAGCATCCTCGCGGTGGCGAGATGCTCTTTCACCTTCTCGCGCTGGCCAGTCCTGTCGTGCAGCTTGCCGAGGCCGAGGTGACAGTGGGCGACCAGCGGGCGCATGCCCAGCTCGGTCGCGAGCGCGAGCGCCTGCCGGTACGCGTCCCCGGCCTGCTTGGCCCCGCCCTGATCGACCTCAATGGGCTCGTGGGCGCGGCCGTCGCCGAGCAGTTTCAATCCCCAGGCTTCCCAGCCCCGCTGCGGGTGGGCGCGCGCCAGCGCCACCTTTTCGACCTGCTCCCGCGCCTCGGCGATCCGTCCGAGGACAAGATAGGCCTCGGCCCGGAACGTTATGATGCACGAAGCGAAGGCCAGAACCCGCATCGCCGTGATCGCTTCGACCGCCTCCTCCAGCAACGGCAGCGCCTCGGCTGCGCGCCCAGCCCAGAGATAGGCGAAGCCCAGGCACGACGCGACGTGCGGCAGCGCGAAGCGAAACTCCAACCCCCGGCAGGACGCGAGGCCCGGCTCCAGCACCTGGGTTGCTTGCGCAAAGTCCCCGTGGCGCAGATGTGCGTACCCGAGACCTACGCGGGCCCAGACCCCGCTGAAGGCATGACCGGCGCTCTCGGCGATCCGCAAGCCCTCTTCCCCTACGGCGATGGCCTCGGCGAACTCTCCCAGGTCGGCCAGGCCCCCCGCCAGGTTCCAACGGATGAGCACCGTCGCCAGCCCCGCCAGCCCGAAACGCTCGCCGGGCGGCGCGCCCTCGACCAGGGCGAGGGCTGCACGCTGGGCGCCGGCCGCGCGGCGCGGGTCGCCGGCGTACCGGAGCGCCATGCCTAGATACTGGTTCGCGACGACGCGCAGCCCGAGTTCGCCGACCGCTTCGGCGATGGCGCAGCCGCTCTCCGCGACCTCGATCGCCCGAGCGTGCTCGCCAAGGTTGGTCTGAAGATGGGCCTGGTACGCAAGTGCCCGCCCGAGCCGCCGCTGGTCGCCGAGCCCCTCCGCCAGCGCGCGCGCCTCGCCCACAACCTCGCCCAGCCGCGCCCACTCGCCGAGCGACAAGAGGGCGTTCCGCTGCTCGAAGCACAGGTCGAT
>DATKLO010000085.1:0-48331 GCA_035542375.1 Steroidobacteraceae bacterium
TTAGGGCGCCAGCTCCATGTCACGACGGCTGGCAACCGAAAGGTTGCGAGCCGTCACCGAGAATACAGAGATCTGCGCCGGATTGCGCGTATTTCGCCGTTCAGGGCCATTCTTACAGGCGTGTAGCCGGTCCGGCCGCCGCTTGCGTCCGTGCGAAGTAACGAGCAGTCTGCTAGCGGGAGTGCGGCGTGCAACCGCGCCCGTACCCACGGACCCCAGGAGGCCCGCCTGTATGAACCTCAGCCTTACGAATGCCTTCGACCGATTTGGCGCCAGGCCCCGCAATCGATTCTCGAGCCTCTCGGCGATCGCCTCCGATGGCGCACTGGTCCTGACGTGCTCCAGTACGAATTTCAATCATCCGGCCCAGGGCGTGCTGCGGTACGAAACCCGCCTCTCGAGCCAGACGCGCAGCGCCAGGGACAACCAACTCCTGCTCGAACACCTCAACCTGGCGCGCGACGGCGAATTGCCGATCCGCATGGTCGTCGTCGCGGCGCTCACGACCAAGTCCGGCGGCCGAACCTTTCACGTCCGCCCTGACCTGCTTGGAAAGCTGGTCAAGTTCGACGGCGACCATTTGATTGTCGATTTCATGCGCCCGGATGCGGCCGTTGAGCCCACGCGGCGGCGCAGAGCGAAATAGCACCGGCCTCGGGTCGCCAGGACAAGCCAGCCGCCCGCCGGATCAGACGGATCGAAACTCAGTGCGACAACTGCGGCTGCTTCAGTTCGCGGGCCGGCGTCCTTGCCGCCATGAGACCGAAAGCACTGATGCACGCATAGGCAACGAGGGGCACGACGTAAGCGCTCCTGATTCCACTCAGGTCGGCGATTCGCCCGAAGAGTAACGGCAGCACCGCCCCACCGGTAATGGCCACGCACAGCAGACTCGAGGTGGCAGCGCTGGAAGCACTCGAGCGCTCGAGCGTCAGCGTGAAGATCACCGGAAACATGATCGAATTGAAGAGTCCGATCGACAGCGCCGCCCAGCCTGCGAGGGCTCCTGGCGCCTCACCGACGGTGAGACACAGGGCGGCCGCCACCGCGGCAGCGCAGGCAAGCAGCACAGCGGCGCGGAATCTGACCATGAGAGCGCTGCCCACGAAGCGTCCGATCATGGCGCCACCCCAGTACAGGCTGACGCGCTGGCCACCCTCCTGGAGCGTGACCCCCAGGACGTCGCTCTGATGCAGCAGGTTGGTCATCGCGCTGCCGATCGACACCTCTGCCCCGACATAGAGAAATATGGCGGCCGCTCCGAGCAGCGCCCACCTGGAGCGCAGCGCGCCGGCGACGCCGGCAGCCGCGCCGCTCTCACTCACGAAGTGGATACCCTGAAATTGTCTTCGCACGGCCCAGATGAAAAGCGCCAGGCACACGATCAGTCCGGCGACGCCCATGAACGCCAGGCTGATGTGATGCAGCGACTGGGTGCGCTGCGCTTCAGTCACGAGGGAGCCGCCGCCGCTGGAGAACAAGGCACCGCTGAGTATCACGGACGATGCCAGATAGGGGGCCAGAAACGTCCCGAGGGAGTTGAACGCCTGGGCCAGAGTGAGCCGCAGGTGCGAGCGCGCCGGATCATCCAGGGACGCGGCCAGAGGATTGGCGGCGACCTGCAGTATCGTGATACCGCTCGCGATGATGAACAGAGCCCCGAGCACGACCTCGAACGTGTTGAATTTTTCCGTCAGGGGGACGCACAGGCAGCCCACCGCCATGATGGCGAGGGCGCCGACAATCGAGCGGACGTAGCCCAGCCGGGCGATGAGACCTGCGGCCGGCAGGGATACGAGCCCGTACGCCATGAAGAAGGCGAATTGCGTGAGCATCACCTCGGCGTACGAGAGACTGAAGATGGTCTTGAGCGCGGCGATCAGCGGATCGACGGTCACCGTGATGAAGCCCCAGGCGAAGAACAGTGTCGTCACGGAAGCGAACGCGGCACTCTTGCCGCCGCCCGTGCCCGACGTCATCACTTTTTCGGCCGTCATAGTGCTCCAGCGGTCTTCATCAGCGCCGAACGGGTCGGCAGGAATCGGTTGCTGAAGGGCAGAATCGCAGCCCCGACCGCCGGCGCATCGTCGGACATCGCGGCGCGCGCAACCGGCGCCACGGCCGGCAACTGCACATTGAACCGCGCCAGAGTATCGTTCAGCGAGGTGGCAAGCTGGTCCACCAGCGGTGCCGGTAGCCGTCCGCCAATGAGAATCGCTTCGGGATTGATCAAACAGTTGACCGCGAGGAAGGAGTTGACGAGCGCATCGGTGGATTCTCGCACCCATTGATCGACGATGCACCGGGCACCGGGTTCGAGCCGCGTCAGTCCTCGCGGCGAGGCGACTCTGAATCCGTGGTCGGCCAGGCGCTGGTACAACGCTGACAATGAAACGATGTTCTGCAGTTGCGTGTCCGCGCCCGAGGCATCCAGCGCGCGCAGCCACCCGATCTCCCCGCTGCGCCCGCTGGCGCCGCGGAAGTAACTGCCGTCGACCACGAGGCCCCCGCCAAGAGCTGCCGTCACCAGCAGATAGAAGAAACTGCGGTACTGTTGTCCGGCGCCGAACTGCATTTCACCGATCGCCGCCGCGGCCGCATCGTTCTCCACGAAAACCGGCACGTTGAGGACGTCCCGGATCAGCTCATCCACCCGGATGGATGCCCACGCCGCATAGTCGCCCGGCTGATCCGGCAGATGTGCGCGCGAGATATCGTCCGGAAAGGCGACCCCCACGCCGATCAGGCGCTCGCGGGAGACCCGCGCCTTCGCCAGCAGCTGACCCACCGACCTCTGGTAGAACGTGCGCACCGTGGCCGGCTGCGCGAAGGCAATCTCGCGAGCCGAGCGCGCACGCACCTTGCCCAGGAAGTCGAGCAGCACCAGCGTAATGTGGTCCCGATCCACATTCAGGCCAATGGAGAAGCACCTGTCAGGATTGATCACCAGTCGGGTCGCCGGCTGGCCACGTGCCCCGCGCACCCTGCCCGCCTCCAGTATCAGTCCCTCGCGGATGAGCCTCTTGGTGATGTTCGCGATGCCAGCGTGCGTGAGCCCGGTCATGGACGCGAGATCTGCGCGGATGACCGGGCCATTGACACGTATGGCGTGCAGTGTCACGCGTTGATTGTGATCGCCCGCGCGCTCGAGATTGGTTCCGGAGAGTTCCGGTCCATTCATTCGACCGGTGGACACAGACCAGCCTGCACTACCGGACTTACGCATCCGGCGCCTTCCGCTGCTGCGATTCGGTGGATGAGCAGGCATCGGCCGCCAGGGCCAGCGCGCCGAGCGGACCTGCCTGGGCTCCAAGCCCTGGAGGTACGACGTAGTGGTCGATGCCCTCGGTGACCTCTTCCAGTCCGAGGTATCCATTCAGACTTGCGCGCAACCTGGCGCGAATCCGCCTCAGCAGCTCCGGCCGCGCCTCCACGACACCACCGCCGACCAGGATGCGCCGCGGCGCCGTCGCCAGCACGACCGTGTGCAGCAGTTGCCCGAGTGCGTGCGCGGCAAGGTCCCATGCAGGGCTGTCGGAGGGAATCTCCGCGGGCGGCAGGCCGGCGCGCGCGGCGATTGCGGGACCTGAGGCCAGTCCCTCCACGCAGTCCAGGTGATACCGACAGATTCCCGGCCAGTCATCTCCCGGAAATCGGGCCACGCGAATGTGGCCGAGCTCGGTGTGATGGAGTCCGGCCACCGGCCGCCCACGCACGAGGAGTCCCACTCCGACACCCGTACCGACCGTCACGTAGGCGAAGTCATCGAGGCCACGGGCCGCGCCCCAGCGCTGCTCCGCCAGGGCGGCCCCATTCACGTCCGTGTCGAATCCGACCCGGGTCACACCGCCGCCGGCAAGCCGCCCCAGAACATCGG
The DNA here is from genome assembly GCA_035542375.1 of Steroidobacteraceae bacterium. Taxonomy (GTDB): domain Bacteria; phylum Pseudomonadota; class Gammaproteobacteria; order Steroidobacterales; family Steroidobacteraceae; genus 13-2-20CM-66-19. The sequence goes on from DATKLO010000085.1 coordinate 3,878, forward strand.
TCTGGGACCAGCCGGGCTTGACCGTCGAGGTGATGAACCCGTAACCCGGCGAGCCGCGGGTCAGGTTGAGTGGGCCGAATGAGGCGATGCCGAGCGCCTGGGCGCGGCCATGCGCGTTCTGCCAACCCTTCAGGATCCCGTCGATGCGCTGGAGAGTCGCCTGCGGGTCCGAACCGGTGGCCAGCGTGGTCTGTTCCCGGATGTCGCCCGGGCCCGTACCCAGCAGGCAAACGCATTTCGTTCCACCCAGCTCAACCCCTGCCAGAACGGGATCATCACGCATCATGACGCTGCAGCAGTGTGGGCGCCGCTCGCGGGAATTGCCGCAAAGTAACTGTCGTGCGCGGGAGTCGATTTCACGAGCGCGGCATTGGCCGCGGAGATCGTGGCCAGGATCTCGGCGAATCTGTCCGCGGGAACCACATCCAGCAGCGGATCGTAACTGTCCGGCTGCACCCCCAACCCTTCGAAGATGTAGAACCAGCTGAGGTCGGTGAACAGTTCACCGCGGCGGGGGCGAATTCGCCCGGTGGCCCGGTACATCTCGATGCGTGCGCGCAGACTGTCCGGAATCTCCATCGACCGGCAGTAACGCCACAGCGGGGTGTCCTCGCGTCCGGCGAGGCAATAGTGCAGGATGATGAAATCCCGGATCCGCTCGCACTCCTCGCTCAGCTCGCCGTTGTAGGAATCGATGTTGGTCTGATCGAAATTCCGGTCCGGAAAATGCTCGAGCAGATGAAACAGCCCGCTGGTCACGAGGTGGATGCTGGTGGACTCGAGCGGCTCGAGAAACCCGGAAGCCAGTCCCAGCGCCACGCAGTTGGCGTTCCAGTAAAGCCTGCGCCTGCCGGTCACGAAGCGCAGAAAGCGCGGTTCTGCAAGCGGCTGGGCGCCCGTGACACCCAGGAGATCGGCCAACGCCTGTTCATCGGTGCAGTGAGTGCTGGAGTACACGTACCCGTTGCCGACCCGATGCTGCAGCGGGATGCGCCATTGCCAGCCGGCCGGCCGGGCGAGCGAGCGAGTAAAGGGAGCCCGCGGCAATTGCACTGCGCTGGGAAATGCCACCGCCCGATCGCACGGCAGCATGCCGCTCCAGTCCAGATAACCGCTGCCGAGAATCTTCTCGATCAGTACGCCGCGAAAACCACTGCAGTCGATGTACAGGTCCGCCTGCAGACGGCTGCCATCAGCAAACTGAAGCTCGTCGATGAACCCGTTCGGCCGCCGCGTGGCGTCCGCAACGGTGTTCTCGATGCGGGTCACGCCGAGACGTTCCGCGTAGCCGCGCAGGTATTTCGCCACGAGGGTGGCATCAAAATGCAGCGCATAGCGCAGACCCCCCGACGGACTGTCCGGGTTGCTGTCCGGTTGGCGGAACCGGCCTGCGTCCCCGAGTGCCGCGCACAGGCTGAAATCATTGAAGCGAGGCGCCAGCCCATCGCGCCGCGCCCGCTGCCAGGCGTGGAAGAAGGGCCGGCGATTGATCGGCGCTCCGAACGTGCCGAAGGGATGCCAGTAGGTGTGTCCGGGCCGGGACCAGTCGGTGAACTGGATACCCAGTTTGTAGGTGGCATTCGTGTGCCGGATGAAGTCCGGCTCACTGATGCTCAAGTACCGCAGCAGATCGATGATGGGCGGGATGGTGGCCTCGCCCACTCCGACCGTGCCGATCTCGGGCGACTCGACCACGGTAATGGCCATGCCAGTGCCCGGCAGCGCGCGCGCCAGCATGCTGGCTGCGAGCCAGCCGGCGGTACCTCCGCCGACGATCGCGATGCTCCGGATGCGCTGGTCGTTTCGCGGTCCGGGGCGCGCGGATCGGGAAGTGGACGGGATCTGCTGTAGGTCCGACATACTGCACTTCGTTTTCGAGTCGCACGGGTTGCCGACGATGATCCACGGCACCCCGGCGGCGCTCTATTGCGAACCGCGTATGGTGCCTCCGTGGCGTCTACCCCGCTACCTCCGGGTGCAGTCCTGGCGAGGGTGCGGCCCTCGCCAGGACCCGGACTTACAGCCGGCCCTTGAAGCCGAAGAAGAATCGCCGACCCGTATCGTCGTACGTAAACGGTTCGTTCGGCCACTGCAGATAGGTGTGCTGCTTCTCGTTGGTCAGGTTGACCACCGACAGGATCACCCCGAAATGACGATTCAGATCGTAGCCCACCTGGCCATCGAGCTGCCCGTACGGGGCCGAGTACACCGTGTATACCTTCGAATTGCCGGCGATGTCCTGGAATGCGAACGATGAGCCCACGCCCGAGGAATTGACCGCGGTGCTGCGCCAGGCGTACGCCAGTCGGCCGGAGAAGCCGCCCCGCTCGTAGTACCCGATCACATTCACCGCGTTCTTCGACACCCCCGGGATGGGCAGGTGGCCCGCGAACGAGCTCGTCTGGGTGGAATCGGAATCCGCGCGCGTGTAATTGGCCTGGATGCCGAATCCGCTGGCGAAGGCATACTGGCCGCCGAGCTCCAGTCCCTTGATCGTGCCCGTGCCGCCATTCACCAGCGTGGATACGTTGGCAACCGTGCCGCCAGTGCCGTCCGCCACCAGCGTGGGCACGTTTGCGGTGGTGACGAAGTTGTCCACCGCCTTGTAGAAGTAACCCACGCTGATCAGGCCGCCCTCGGCGAAGTAATCCTCCCAGGACAGATTGAACTGCGAGGCGCGGAACGGATCGAGCTTGGAATTGCCCGAGTTGCCGCCGTCGAACTTGAAACAGACCGCGGCACCCCCGGTGCACTCTCCGGGGGCGGCACGGGTGAACCCGTACTGCAGACCTGCGCCCAGCTGCTGCAGATTCTGCGGAGCCATGACACGCGCGGCGCCGAAACGCAGCTTCTGGGTGTCCGTGGCATCCAACACGAAGTTCAGCGAGGGCAGCACGTCCGTATAGGTGCGGCTGCTCTCGAACGGCACGTCGTTGGCATTGACGCCGTTCCAGGACGCCGTGCCGACGAACGTCGAGCCATTCGGATTGGTCTGGGCGCCATCAACCGTCAGCTGCGTCCGGACGACGCGCACTCCGAAGTTGGCGTGGTAGCTCTCGCCACCGGCATCGCCCATGATGAATACTGCGGTGGACTTCTCGGTCACGTCGTATGAATTCAACGGATCGGCGAAGAACTTCTCGGTGCCGTTCGGAACGCCCGCCTGCGTCCACAGTGTGTTGAGGAACGTGGAGGGATTGGTCATGCCGCCCGTATAGGGGTTCTTGACCGCGATGGGACCGCTCGCGAAGTTGTTGTAGTTCAGCAGCAGATTCGGATTGGTCTGCGGCGTCGAGTACGGGATGGTGGCGTAACCTGGATCCTGGTAGTACAGCCACGAACCGGATCCCGATCCGATGCAGCAGTTTCCCGCCGCCGTGCCGGCCCCTACCCCGCCGATACCGTAGGGATCGACACCGCTTTCCAGGTAGCGGCCATGGACGTAATTCACTTCACGATCCTGGTAGCGCGCGCCTCCCGTCAGATCGATGATGCCGGCCTTGGCGTGCATGTCCACCTTGAACGCGTATTGCTTCTCATCCAGTTTGTTCGCCCACGCCCAGTTGGACTTGAACAGCGTGTAGGCCGGATTCGAGAGCACATTGCTGTAGCCGTAGTTGTTGGGGTAGCTGGCCGAGGGCAGACCCGAGGTGCCGCCGTTGTTCCACACCCAGGCGTACCCATGGTTGCCGTTGGTGCAATTGTTGGCGCCGTTGTTGCATCCGGGAGCCGTCGGCTGGATGGACGGACTTGCGCTACCGAACGCGCCGTAGAATCCGTGCTCCACGTCCGCCTGGGCCGCCTCGTAGTCACCCGTGGCCTTGGCATACACCACGCCGAGATTGCCGGTGATCGGCCCGTCCCCCATGAACTTCGTGTTGAACTGGAAGTTGTGCGCCGTGGTCTTGTTGCTCTCGAAGAGCGTGGCAGTCTCCGCGCCATTGGCCATGAAGGTGGCGGACTGAACCACGCCGTTGCCATCGATCGAGTAAGGCTGCGACGGATCGATACCCGGGAACGAGGCCGGACCGGTGCCCGCGGGCGGCGCCGGATGATTGGTCTCGCCGCTGCCTCCGGAGAACCACGCCTTGTTCGAGTAGGTGATGCTGGTCTCGTCCTCGCCGATGTAGAAATAGTTGAACGTGCTGCTGATGTCGTCGGTCCAGCGCCACTCCACGCCGAGGGTCGCGCCCTTGGTCTTGATCTGGTCGAGGATGTCGCTGAAGTAGGCGAGCTGCGGATCGATGTAGGTCTGGCCGCCGGGCAGCGTGGTGTTGGTGCTGGCAATCGGGCTGCCGACGTAGGAGCCGACGGTCGCCGTGTTCGTGATCAGCCACTGGTTGCGGTTCTGATCCTGGAACTGCTTGTCGTGGGTCTTCTCGTCGTCGTACGAGGCGCTGGCGGTGATGGCGAAGTCGTCGCTGAACTTGTAGCCACCCACCAGGGTGGCCACGGGAGTCACGCCGCCCTCCGCATCGGTCGCCTTCGTGCCGCGCACGTTGCCGCCGAGATTGAGGCCCATCTGCTGGGCAAGCGGCGAGCGTGTCTTCAGATCGATCTGTCCGCCGAGTCCCCCCTCGCGATCCCTCGCGGTGGGGTTCTTGATGACGTCGATGCCACCGATCTCCTCGCTCGGGATGCCTTCCAGCGAGGAGTACTGCAGGCCGGCGTTGCCGCCGCCACCGGAGGATTCCCCGGCCACGTAGATTTCCCTGCCGGTGAGCAGCACCTCGCCGTTGAGGGTGATGAGGTTGTTGCCGAGGCCGTCGATCAGCACCTGGGTGCCCTTGCCGCCGGAGCGGTTGATCGAGATACCCGGCAGGCGCTGCAGGGACTCCGACACGTTCTGGTCGGGCATCTTGCCGATATCCTCCGCCGCGACGGATTCGATCGGCTGGATGGATGCGCGCTTCGCATCCAGTGCGGACTGCAGTGACTCACGGAATCCCGTGATCACGACTTCCTGCAGATCCGAAGGCGCGCTCTGCGAGGTGCCGGATGGGGCAGGTGCCGTTGCCTGCTGCGCGGACGCCGCGCCGTAGTGAAAGATCGCCGGCAAAGTGGTTGCCGTCATCATCGCGGCCCGCGCGGCACGCCGGGCGCGTTTCTGGACTCGATGCGACATTTTCCGTCCCCCTGGGGCTTGGTTGTACCGAAACAGGGGGCGTCCGTCCTGAAGGCGACGAACAGGCCGTGAGGGCTACGCGCTGACGGCCTAAGACCTGAACTCCCCCTCACACCGCACCGTTTCAATCGCGGCGCTGATGCTGGGGGCGAGACTAGACCCAATTGTCAGCGCTGTCAAAAAATCATTAAAAACGTTTTATTTAATTAAAGGAGCCCCCGACAGCGACCGGCAGCACTTCGCCCGGGCACGCCAGGCCCGGTCTTCCCGGCGCGGGGCGCCGGGCCGATACGGGCCGGCCGGGGCCGTCCCAGTGCGCAACGCGGCAGTTCGCTTAACCCTTTCAATCCAGCCCATCCCGCAGCAGCGGCAGCAGAGGCGCCACGAATTCCTCGTAGTGCCGCCAGCGTTCCACGGATCCGGCGTGGACCCTCTGGCGCACCTGCCAGCGGGTAGCCGTGACCACGCTGCGCGCCGTCGCGTGAAATTCCAAGCAGCGCGGGTCCCACGACAGCGCAAGGAATTCCAGCATCCTGCGCGCCCACGCTTCGAGGTCGGCGACCAGTCCCTCGTAGGGAACCTCCAGCACCGAGTCCGCCGGCAGCACGGCCATCCAGTGGCGCATCAGTCGCCGATACTCGCGGTAGTAATGCGCCAGATCCTCCAGGTCATTCGCGTAGGTGTTGGCGGCTTCCAGATGCTGGAAGTAAATCGACAGGCAGGTATCCACCTGATTGCGCCGCAGATGGATGATCCGTGCATTCGGCAGTGCTGCGTGGATCAGCCCAAGCGACAGGAAGTTGGTAGGCAGCTTGTCCACGATGCGCGCCGCATCCGGTGCGAGTCCCTGCAGCAACGCCAGATACCCCTCACCCAGCACGGCCAGCCCGCAAGGGCTGGGCTGGATCTGCGGGGTGCTGCCCGCCAGCGCGGCGGCCAGCCAGCTGCTCCAGTAACTCAGCTCACCTGCGCCGTGAATCTGCGGATGCGATGCGAGTATCTGCTCGGCAAGAGTCGTACCGGAGCGCAACATGCCGACGATGAATACGGGCCGCGCGGAAGTGTTCGCCGCAGCACGCGCGCGGCCGAGCCACTCCCGATCGTGACGCTCAATGATCAGATCGAACGTTCGCGTGAGGCGGGCGCGGTCGTGGGGCGGTCCCCAGCGCTTGCCCAATTCGTTGCCCAGCCGATAGTGACGAAACGCATTCACGTAGTCGCCCAGGTCATCGAAGTATTTGCCCAGGGCATGGCGCAGCGATCGCTCCCGCAGGGGCGGCAAACCGCGCTTCAACAAACGCTCGGCCGCCCCGAGCCAGTCCGCATCGGCGGGCGTCATGCGCCGCACGCGCGTGATCCCGGCCCAGGCTTCCGAGGAGTCCGGGTCGATCTGCAGCGCACTCCTGAAGAGACTCTCGGCTTCGGCGAAATGGCCGCTGTCGGCGCGCAGCTCCGCCAGGACTTCAAGGGCTGCGGCAGAACCGGAATCCATCCGCAGCGCGGCGCGGCAGGTCGCTTCGGCTTCGGCGGTGCGCTGTTGCAACCGCAGCGCGGTGGCCAACTCGACGTGGGCGGCGAGCAAAGTCGGTTTGAGTTGCAGGGCGCGCCGATAGGCTGCGACGGCTTCATCCAGGCGGCCCAGGCTGCGCAGGGCGCGAGCCAGGTTTGCGTGCGCCTCGACGAAGTCGGGCCTGATCTCGAGAGCGCGGCGGAAGCTGGCAATGGCCTCCTCGGTGCGCGCCAGCTTCACCAGGGCCTTGCCCAGAATCTGGTGCGACTCGGCACGCTCCGGGTGAATGGCGATCGAGCGGCGGCAGCAGACCAACGCTTCGTCGGCTCTCCCCAGCTCCAGCAGCAGATCCGCCAGGTTGGAATGCGCTTCCGCGAAGCCCGGCGCGAGCCGCAGTGCCCGTTCATAGCTGGCGACCGCCTCCTCCGGCCGCGCACTAACCCGCAGAGCGTTGCCGAAGTTCAGGAGTGCGACCGGATCGTCCGGCGAGCATTGCACCGCACGGGACCACGCCTCCAGGGCGTCCTTGCCTTGCCTGGCCCGTGCCGCCCCCAGCATCTGCCACAGCAGGCCTGACGCAGGCCACGCATCCGCCAGCATCCGCGCCCGTTCCTCCAGCTCTGGAAAGCGGCCGCTTTGCAGAAGCTCGCCCAGATGCTGGAGCTCTTCGCGCTGCAGTTCCTGCGGCAAGGCTGTCGCGCCCGCCACCCCTCCTCCGCCGGCAAGCTCCCCGCAGCACGCTTTGTATCTTCGTCCGCTGCCACACGGGCAAAGACTGTTCCTGCCCGTTCCTGCAGCACCGCTCATGCCGAGTTCGATCCGGACGCGCGCGCGCGCGCATGCATCGCCGCCTCCATGTGTTCGAGAACCACACCCTTCGTTTCGGGCAGGCAGTAGAGCACCAGCCCGAACTGCAGCGCCATCATGAAGCCGAAACAGGCAAACGGAACCGCCTGCGACAGCGCCGCCACCATGGGAAATGCGCTCGAGATGACGGCGTTGGCCAACCAGTGGGTCGCGCTGCCCAGACTCTGCCCACGAGCCCGCACGGGCGTCGGAAATATCTCGCTCAGGTACACCCAGATGACGGCACCCTGGGAGATCGCGAACGAGACGACGAAGAGCATGAGCAGCCAGAGAAGCCCGCCGCGGTGCAGACCGGTCCAGAGAATGGCCGCGACGCCAAACTGCGCGATCGCCATTCCCACGGAGCCGATCAGTAGCAGGCGCCGCCGGCCGACCCGGTCGATCAACGACATGGCGATCAGCGTACCGATCAGGTTCGTGAGGCCGACCGCGATCGACTGCGCGTCCGCCGAGGCGGTGCCGAAGCCCGCCGCGCGGAAGATATCTCCCAGGTAGTAGAGGATTGCGTTGATACCCGAGAGCTGGTTGAACAGCGCCAGCCCGACAGCAAGCATGATCGGCCAGCGATGCAATCGCCAGGACAGGCTGGCGGCGCGGGCGCCCTCGTCTGTACTCGCGGATTGCACGATATCCGCGACGGTCGCGACTGGGTTCGTGTCTCCCAGGCGCACCAGGCTCGCTGTAGCCTCTTGCTCGCGGCCCTGGCTGATCAGCCAGCGCGGACTGTGCGGGATGAACCACAATGCCGCGAGGAATGCCGCGGACGGCACGGCCGCCACCGCGAACTTCAAGCGCCAGGCCACGGCGGCCGTGAGCAGCCCATCCAGAGCAAAGTTGCTGACATAGGCAAGCAGGATGCCGGCCACGATGTTGACCTGGAAGAGACTGACGAGACTGCCGCGCCGCTCGGCAGGCGATAGCTCCGCGATGTAGACGGGCGCCAGCACCGAGGATCCGCCGATGGCGATGCCGATTGCGAACCGGAACACGACGAAGGATGACAGGGACCAGGCGAGCGCGCTGCCGATTGCGGCCACTGCGTAAAGTGCTCCGATGAATCGCAGCAGTGTGCGCGACCCGAAGCGGTCGCCGGGTTTGCCGAGGAACAGCGCACCGCACAGAGTGCCCCAGAGAGCGGCGGCAACCGCCATGCCGAGACCCGCCGGCGACAGGTCAAAGTTGACGCGCAATGCCTGCGTGGCACCCGCGATGACCGCCGTGTCGAAACCAAACAGCAGGCCGGCCAGACTCGCCACGCCGATGATTCTGAGTTGAGCGCGCGCCAGCACGACTGCCTCCAGTCAGGTTGCAGGTTACGGACTGAGCACCTACACGACTCGCGCGCCGGTGCAGGCGGCTCCGCCGCGAGTCAGCGCAAGCGTCGAGATGGCGGTGACGAGATGATAGAATGTACTGGCGGGCGCGGGCCCATCGACCATTTGGCCATCAGGCCGCCGACTATCGAACCAGAGTCCTTCAACCGGAGTATCGAGATACGACATGAGGCTCGAGGCGGCCTCGACGGCGATGGAGGCGTAGGCGGGATCTCCAGTGATCTCCGCAGCGAGCACCGCTGCCTTCAACCGTTCGGTCTGCGGCCACAGGCGCGCCGCAGGATCGTGCGGGGTGAAATCATCCAGGATGGCGTTGATCACAACTCCATTGAGCGTACCTGCGCGTTCGCCCGCGTGAATGAGTCGCAGCGCAGCTCGGTCCCGGATCTCTTCGTCACCACCCCGGCAGCGCAGCAGCAGCCAAGCCCACTCGAACTGATGACCTGGCTCGACCACACGCCCGCCGATTCCGGGCAGGCGCTCCCAGGTGGAGGTGAACGTTTCCGGGATGAGACCGCTGGGCGGGTCCTGCAGCCGCTTGAGAGTGAGCCCGGTGATCTCGTCCACCCAGGCACGCCATCCGCGGTCATTGCCGATCTGCGCCCACTCGAGACAGGCCTCGAGCAGGTGCATGTGAGGATTGGTCTCACGCAGGTCATTGCCCGACTCGCCGCTCGAAAAGCCCCCCGCGTCGGCCCGCCAGTGTTTTTCGATCAGCCCCCGAAGCTGCAGGGCGCGCCGCTCGAACAGCGCGAGCTGATCCAGCGCCTCGCCCGCGGCGGCGAACCCGAGCAGCACGAAAGCCTGGTCATACAGCAGGGCACGATTGTCGGCCACCTCGCCATCGGCTCCCACGAGAGTACGGAACAGACCGTCTTCGCGGAGATAATCCGCTTCCAGGCAGGCGATGCCGCCGCGCACGATCGCGGCAATGTCGCCGCGCCAGCCGAATGTCGCGGCTCTCGCAAAGGAGAATATCTGGCGGGGCTGGACCCGGATCCGCCGCGCGCTGGGCACCGGTGTCGCGTCCTGTCCGAGCATCTCGACAAATCCGCCACGGCGCCTGTCGACTCCCCGCGATGCCCACAGGGGATAGGCCGCTTCGATGAGCCATTCGAGCAGCCGCCCGCGAAGCGAGGCAAGCCTGGCTCGTGTCAGCGGCTCTTCATCGCTCGACATCCGCATGATCCACGGTCGCATAGGGCCAGTCGTGGATCAAATTAGCGCGTCATGACAGCGCGGTCAATCGATTAGTAAAACGTTTTGTATTAATCTGCACCGCTGCAGACCGATGCCTTTTGGGGCGCAACAACCGCGCATTCCGCGGTGAATTCCCCGAGCGGCCGGCGCACGGTGGGAGAGGGGGCCTGTGAAACAATGCCAGCGCTGACCATCCTTCGGGATCGCGCGTCCGCCGACCGCGAATCCACCTCGGCGCGGCATAGGCCGCGTGCCTTGCGAGCAGCCGCGGTGATCCTGCTCGCATTCCCCCTCTGGGTGGCCGCAGACAGTAGCGACGCCACGCTGAATTTCGGGCCGTACAACGCGATCTTCCTGGCCGGTGGCATCGGCATCGATCGTCCTCTGTCGGCAACTTCCACCGCACTGACTCCCAACGGGGAATGGTCCATCAGCGGCTGGATACGCATCGATAGCCCGACGGACGGCACTGTTGTCGTCGCGGCAGTTGGCGAGACAGCGCCCGATCGGTGCAGGTGCCTGCTGCTCGTGGGCAACCGGCTGAGCATGCGGATCGGCCCTCACGAGATCATGGAGTCCGGTGTAGACGCCGGTGTCGGGATGTGGCACTCGTTCGCATCGACCTACGACGGTCACACTGCGCATCTCTACGTGGACGGTGCTGCTCGTGCACAGTGGTCCCGTTCCACGAGCGCCGTCACACCGTCGCTGCACCTTGCGCCGGCAAGCATCGAGGATCCCGCCGGCCGCAATCATTTCGGCGGCGCATTGGCACTGTTCCTGCTCGGCGATCACGCGTTGACCGCGGAGCAGGTCCAGCGTCTGCACGCCGCAAAGCCCGGATCGGATTTCTCCCTGATCCCCTTTCATCATGTTGGCGTCGGCTGGCCCTGGCAGGAGCATGCATGGCGCGGACTACAGGAACCGCAACCGGCCTGGACCCTGCCGCGAGGCAATGCGCCCTTCTCGGCGCCGGTCGCTTCGGTCGCGCCGTCAGCCCCGGTGACACCGTTAGCCCCGGTCGCTCCGTCAGGCCCGGTAGAGTCGACAGTCGCGCTGTCGCGACCTCCGCTGCAACTTGCGCGCGCCGATACCTGGACCCTGGGTCACTGGCATCTCGCGCCACTATCTGTCGCCCCTCAATCGCCACAAGAGATTTCGGACCCCGGGTACCGCGAAGACCACTGGTACGCGGCTGAGGTCCCGGGCACTGTGCTCACGACGCTGATCGCCAACGGACTCTTTCCGGATCCGGATGTCGGATTGAACAACCTGGCGATCCCGGAGTCTCTCAACCGACAGGATTACTGGTATCGCACACTCTTCGTACCTCCCACCACGGTAGAAGGCAGACGATTCACACTGACCTTCAAGGGCATCAACTACGCGGCCGAGGTCTGGCTGAACGGTACGCAACTGGGCTCGATTCGTGGTGCTTTCATTCGCGGCACGTTCGATGTCGGTTCGCTGCTTCGACCGGGAGTCGACAATGCGCTTGCAGTGCGCATCTCACCACCACCACATCCTGGAATTCCACATGAGCAATCGGTCGCCGCCGGACCCGGTGAGAACGGCGGCAGCCTTGCGATCGACGGCCCGACTTTCCTTGCCTCCGAAGGTTGGGACTGGATCCCGGCGATCCGCGACCGCAATACCGGTATCTGGCAGGAAGTAGAACTTCAGGCGCATGGAAGCGTGCGCATACTCGATCCACAGGTACAGACGCGACTGCCACTGCCGCGTACCGATGTCGCGGATCTCATCATCCGCGTCCCCGTGGAGAACGCCACATCCGAACCGCTCCAGGCCGTGGTCGAGGCCCGTGTCGGGGACATTTTCGTTCGCAAGGAGGCGCGGTTGCGCCCCGGACCCGGAGTCGTCGACTTCGAACCTTCCGAGTTCAAGGCCCTGCGGATGAGTCAGCCCCGGCTGTGGTGGCCGAACGGCTACGGCTCGCCCGACCTCTATACCCTGGAGCTCACGGCTCGCATCGGCGATGCGATATCCGATACGAAGTCAGTCCGGTTCGGCGTGAGGCAGATAACCTACGAGCTGTCCCTGTTCGACCACACCGGAAAGCTGCGCCGCGTGGAAGTCGACCCGACCGCCGGCTCCGCGCGCAACGAGGAACTCGTGAGCGTGCAGCACGAGGCCATCAAGCGGACCGCTACCGGCTGGGCACCCTCACTCACCGCCGCCGGCGAGACATCCCCGGCCGTGCGGGAACTGCCGGCGACCACGCTGACGCCGTACCTGGTGATTCGGGTTAACGGGGTCAGGATCGCTGCCCGGGGTGGCAGCTGGGGGACCGATGACTCGCGCAAGCGCATCAGCCGCAGCCACCTGGAACCCTACTTCCGGCTGCATCGCGAGGCGCATCTGAACATCATCCGCAACTGGGTCGGACAGAACACGGAGGAGGTCTTCTTCGACCTTGCGGACGAATACGGCCTGCTGGTGCTGAACGATTTCTGGGCATCCACCCAGGATTTCCAGGTCGAACCCCAGGATCCGCAACTGTTTCTCGCCAACGCAGCCGATGTGGTGCGCCGCTTCCGCAATCATCCCTCGATCGCCGTGTGGATCGGTCGAAACGAGGGCGTGCCGCAGCCGGTCATCAACGAGGGTCTCGCCGCGCTGATCGCCAGGGAGGACGGCACGCGCTTCTACACCGGCAGCTCCAACCGGATCAATCTTCAGGACAGCGGTCCCTACAACTGGCGCCCGCCGCAGCAGTACTTCACCGAACTCGCGCAGGGATTCTCCGTTGAAGTGGGAACGCCCTCACTGTCCTCACTCGAGTCGCTGCAGCAGTGGATTCCCGAGGCCGACCGCTGGCCGCTCGGCGATGTCCATGCGTACCATGACTGGCATTTCGGCGGCAACGGCGACACCGCCTCCTTCATGCATGCGCTCGAGCAGGGCCTGGGCGCCCCGACGGATCTCGAGGATTTCGAGCGCAAGGCTCAATTGATGAACTACGTCTCCTACCGCGCCCTCTTCGAGGGATTTCAGGCGGGTCTGTGGACGAAGAACAGCGGCCGGCTGCTGTGGATGACGCATCCGGCATGGCCCAGCAACACCTGGCAGATCTACACGTCCGACTACGATACGCCGGCCGCGTATTACGCCGTGGCCAAGGCGTGTGAGCCGCTGCACGCGCAGCTGAATCTGCCGGACTTCCGGCCGGCGATCGTCAACATCGGGCAGCAAGCTTACGCTTCACTGAACCTCACCAGCCGTATCGTCTCCCTCGAGGGGCGCGTCCTGTTTGAACGGCTGGAGTCAGTGAAAGTGGATGCGAATACCCTGAAGACGCTGGCGCCAATGCCTCTGCAAAAGGCGATCGAAGCACATGGCCTGGTGCTGGTCACACTGACATTGCGTGATCGCAGCGGCAGCATCGTTTCACGCAACGTCTACTGGCAGGCGGCGGACGAAGCGCATCAGAAAAGCTTGACGCGGATGCCGCAACAACCGCTCGACATGAAGGTTCGCGCGCAAACCTCGCAGGGTGAGACAGTTCTCCGGATCTCTCTCGCGAATCGCACCCGGGAGCCTGCCCTGCTCGCGAAGCTGACGGTCCTGAATGCCGATGGAACTCGGATCCTGCCGGTCTATTACAGTGACAACTACGTGTCCGTCATGCCGGGTGAATCGCAATCGATTGTCGTTCGGTGTCGCGCATCGCAGGCGCCAGCCAGTGTGGCGCTTCGCGGCTGGAACGTCGTCCCTCAGCGGAAGGCGATCACCAGCCCGGTGGTCAGCGCGAGCAGTCCAAGGGCGTGAACACGATAGTTGCGCCACAGCGGCGTGGTGCGCAGCCGCGCGGTTTCATCCGCATAAGCCTGTCGCGACCAAAGCAATTCATCGCTGGCAGTCGGCTGGCCCGCGGGCCGCATGAGGCTCGCCAGGATCAGGATCGCCACGTCGATCAGGAACAACAGCGGCGCGGCATACAGGAAGTGCATGTGCGTCCAGCCGAACACCTCATTCGAGAGAAACAGGCCGAGACCGCACGGAAAGCCCAGGAGCAGTGTCGCGTTGGCTCCGAAGGCGTTGGCACCCTTCCAGAAGCTGCCGACCAGGAACAGTGCCACGATCGGTGGTACCGCATAGGCCAACACCGCCTGCAGATACTGCCAGAGCGCCGGGAAGTGCTGCAGTTGCGGCGCCCACAGCATCGCGATGAGCAGACAGGCACCTCCGCTGAACCTGCCTATGGCGACGATCCGATCCCTGGCGAGGTCCGGCTTCAGGTTGGGCATCAGATCCATGGTGATCAGCGTCGAGGCCGAATTCAGGGTGGAGGCAACCGAGGTCATCGTGGCGGCGACGAATCCGGCGACCAGGCAGCCCGCAAGCCCCGAGGGCAGCACCTCCACGATCAGTTTCGGGTAGACGAGATCGGAATTGCGCAGATGGGGGAACAGCAGCACTGCGCAGACCCCGGGAAGCACCATCAGGAACAGCACCGGCAGTTTCAGCAGCCCCGCGAAGATCGCTCCCGAACGTCCCTGATCGAGATCCTGCGCACACAGCACCCGCTGCACGATGAACTGGTTCGTACACCAGTAGTAGAAGCCGAGCAGCGGGATGCCGACGAGCAATCCGGGCCACGGCACCCCCGGGTCGCCGACCGGCCTGATCAGCGACACCTTGTCCGGCGCGATCTGGTGGAAAAAGCTGTCCCAACCGCCCGCGCGCGCGAAGGTAAACCAGGCAACTGCCGTAGCCCCCGCGATCAGCATGCTCGCCTGAACGACCTCGGTGCGCAGCACCGCGCGCAGTCCGCCGAGAATCGCGTAGGTTCCCGCTGCCCCCGCCAGTATCACCGACAGGAGCCACAGAGGCGCCCAGGGGACCAGGATGCGGCCGACGAGGGAGCCGGTATAGAGCGCTCCGGCCGCATCGACGAACACGTTGAGGAACAGTGTCAACAGGGCGAACCAGACACGGGTGTTCGTGCTGTAACGCCGCTCGAGGAACTGGGGCATGGTGAATACGCGGCTGCGCAGCACCTGCGGCAGCAGGAACACGCAGAAGAATACCAGGATGACGGCCGCGGTCCATTCGTAGTTGTAGACGGAGATGCCGTACCGGTACGCAGCCCCCGCCAGACCCACCAGGGCGGTCGAAGAGATGTTGGAGGCGATGAGCGCCAGGCCGATGGTGGGCCAGCGCGAGGCGCGGGAAGCCAGGAAATAGTCCTCGGGGGAACTCTGGCGGCGCGCGACGAGCAGGCCAAGCGCTATGAGCAGCGCGATGTAAGCCGCCACCAGGATCCAGTCGGTCGCACCCAGGGTGGCGCGGACGGAGTCCGTCATCTGCTACTGGCCGCCTCTCGATGCAGTGGGTTCGAAGCCGAAGCGCAGACTCGATGATAACAAGCCCTTCCCCGTCCTGACCCGACCCATTACAATCGTGACGAGTCCGCAATGACCAAGCATTCGCACCCGGCTACGTTGGAAGACGTCGCCTCACTGGCGGAAGTCTCGCCAAAGACAGTATCACGCGTGGCGAACGCGGAGCCCGGCGTCAAGCCGAGCACCCGTGATCGCGTTCTGCGGGCCATCGAACTCCTCGACTACAAGCCGAATCTGAGTGCCCGCATCCTGGCGGGCGACCGCTCCTACCTGATCGGCCTGTTCTGCGACAAGCCGGGCGACTATCTCAGCGACTTCCAGGCGGGCGCGGTGAACCGCTGCCGCGAATCCGGCTACCACCTGATGGTGGAACCCTGGGACCGGGACAGCCCGGGTTTCACGCGCCAGGTCACCACATTGCTGCGCCAGTTGCGTCTGGACGGAGTCATCCTTCTGCCGCCGCTGAGCGATGACCGCCTGATCTGCACGACGCTGCGGGATGCCGCCATCCCCATGGTGCAGATTGCGCCGCGTGCACCGGCACCGGATTCCCCTTCCATCGGCATCAACGATTATCAGGCCGCCCGGGAACTCACGGCCCACCTGATCTCCCTCGGCCACAAACACATCGGCTTCATACTCGGTCGGCCCGGACACGGCGCGACGGAAGAGCGCTATCGCGGCTTCGTCGATGAAATGCACGCGCATCAGCTGCAAGTGGATTCGTCGATGATCGAAACCGGCAACTTCGTTTTCTCCGACGGGGTAACCTGCGCCGAAAGGATGTTGCGGGCCGCCAGTCCCCCGACAGCCATCTTCGCCAGCAACGACGACATGGCTGCCGCGGTGATCTCTGTGGCACACCGAATCGGCCTGGAGCTTCCCCGCGATCTGTCCGTGGTGGGTTTCGACGACGCGCCGGTGGCAACCATGATCTGGCCTCTCCTGACCACGGTTCGCCAGCCTGTTGCGTTGATGGCGCGCCACGCGGCGGCGCTGATCATCGAACACTCGCCACGGCGACAGGGTTGGCCGGATCCCATGCCTCATGGCGTGCTCGAGTTCGAACTGATGGTGCGCGACTCCACCGCACCTCCGCGCGCGGACAGCGCGCTCCGCAAAGCAGGTGTCAGAAGCAGGCGCCGATGAGGGCCCCGGGCTGAGGGCGCAGGGATCTCAAGGCGCCCCGGCGTTCAAAGTGTCTTGAACCGGTGAGTGTTCGAACCGTGGCCAGCGTATTGAACAGGAAGTGTGGTTAGATCTGCGCACGCAGGAGTTCGAGTTGCGCGCGGTTGAATTGGCCTGCAGGGCCGTGCTGTCGAGCTCGGCGCGGAACAGGGCACCCTTGGTGTGGCGCAGCGTGTTGTGCAGGAAACAGCCCGCACAGACCAGCAGGAAGGTGACGAAGCCCTGCGAAATGTGGTCGAACGTCGGCTTGGCGTCGAAGAACAGCACCGCGATGCGATTGCCTCCGAACGTACCGAGGACGGCGACGACGATCAGCCAGACCCAGCGACGGGCTCCCTGTCGCGGAGCCAGCCCGAGCGCCATGCTCAGCATCAGCAGTCCCGGCAGCATGAGACAGGTCCACAGGAAAGTACCGTGCGCCAGCCAGTGAAGCCGTGCTGCCAGCGGCACATTCACCTGATCGGTCACGAAGGGCAGCAGAACGTTGTAGACCAGCAGTGCTGTCACGAGCAGCGTGGCATAAACAACATCCTCGAACGAACCGCGGATTCGAGTGATGAAAAACCAATGCGCCCGGCGGAGAATGCGCCCGGGGTCGTACCCGGATTCCGGGGGCTCAGCCGTGAGAGGTAGCATCGCGCTGTTCTCGCTGCGAACGTCTGCGCGCCCGCGCCGATGGTAGCTCGGTTGATCGCGTCGGCGATAGCGGCGGCGCTCAATCTCCGCTGATCCAACAGGCTGCAGATTCACTCCCTGAAACGCGCCCTTTACTCCCGTCTTGGCAGTTTCATCGGATAGTCGTTGCGCGAGCTTTCGATCCTCGGGAAGCTCAGGGCCAAACCGAGGGTGCAGTGCGGCAAACCGCCACAGCTGTGACTTCCAACGTCAGACGTCAGGTCGCGCGCGACACGGATCGGACAATCGGGGGAGACATTCATGCGCAGGTCTGAAGGCAAGTTGGCGCGTCTGCTGTCGGCCGCTATCGCCCTCGTGGGGTTCGGCGCGATGTCGATCGCGGCGCTGGCGGGGAACGCGATCGCCCAGCGGGACTCACAGCCCGTTCCGGGCGTGCGTGCGGCGCCGGCGGGGCAACACGGCTTCCCGTTCATGAGTTCCACCCTGAATCTCGCTGCAAGCGGATACCTCGAACAGGAGTTCCTGATCTCCGGAACCGCCACGGCATACATTCCGGTGACACCGATGCTGGCTGACGGCCGCTGGACGGTGAAACCGGATCCCGGCATCACGGCGCCGTACACCACCCGGATCCTGGTCAGGCGACCCGCAAACCCCGCGCGGTTCAATGGTACGGTGTTGGTCGAGTGGTTCGACGAAACGGGCGGGTTCGACGCCGCCTCGGACTGGTGGTACACGCACGACGAACTGATCAGGGAGGGATACGCGTACGTGGGTGTAACCGCCCAGTTCGTGGGGGTGCAGGCATTGCTGGGATGGGAGAGCGGTGCCGGCGCACGCTACGCGGGCCTGTTCCTTCCGGGCGATTCCTTCAGTTACGACATCTTTGCCCAGGCAGCACGTGCCGTGAGGCATCCGCGCGAGGGTGACCCCCAGCCTCTGGGTAACTTGACGGGCCGGGTGCGAGCGCTGCTCGCCACTGGCTTTTCGCAGTCGGCGGTGCTGGTCATGACGTTCGCCAATGCTATCCAACCGCTGTCGCCGGTGTATGACGGCTTCCTGATTCACGACGGCGGATTCGGGGCGCCGGTGTCGATCGACGCCGGCTCACTCGTCGGCGACCCGATCCCGGGCAACATGCCGGTGACACCGTTCGGGGACGTGCCGTATCCGGCGCAGCTGCGTGCCGATCTGCAGGTGCCCATCCTGGCCCTCGAGTCGGAGTTCGGGCTTTCGGATGACGGCATCGGGGCCGGGCGGACATGAGCGTTCCCACCGCCACTGCCAATGGCAATCGCGACGAGCTCGATCCGACGGTGTTGGACCCGGAGTGCAGTGCGGGCTGGTTGGAAGTTACGATCCCTGGAACCGCGATGCGGATCCCTGGGACGGGCAGCCTGGTCTCGACCCGTCACCCGTTCCGGAACCGGATCTGCAACTCCTCCACCAGACCCATCCGAACTACGTCCAGCGCGTGGCCCGGGCTGCATTGCAATCCGTGCAGGATGGCTATCTGCGGCCCACTGACGCAGCCAGGTGGTTATCGACGCGTCACACGCGTCTGTTCCATAGAAAGATCACGATGACCCAGACAAAACCTGACAGACAACGGGAGGTAACATGAATATCCGCAACGCAGCAAGAATAATCTCGATCGCGCTGAGCGCCGCAGCCGCCCTGGCCGGATCGGTGACGGCGATCGCCGATGACGATGAAAACCAAGGACCCGGGAACGAAATCGCGCAGCTCTACGAGCTGCAGGCAGCCTTCCACGAAGCGGCCGGGGGAGCCGGAATCGATGCGGCCACGAAAGCCACGCACCTGCAGGAGATGCTCGATGTCTGGACCGCGGATGCGATCCTGGTGGCAGGCAGCGTCGTCTATGTGGGTCGGGGTGAAGCAAACACCTCGACATGCGCGCCGGGCACTCTGACCATCTGCGATTTCTTCCAGAATCACGCCGGATCATTTGTCCTTGGGCGTAACTGGGCGGCGCTCACCTCGCTTGCCCGCACTCATTTCGACGTGCACGGCAAGCTGGCCGACATCTATTTCGAATGTCACTACATCGATGTCGCGACAGGGATCAAGATGTCCGATATATCGTTTGGTCTGGCTGGACAGCCGAACACCGGTCAGGCACGCAAGGTCCACGGCAAGTGGCTGCTGTCCTTCGCCGAGGTAGGCTCTCCAGGACTCTCCTCCGGGTACTAGGCGATCCTGGCCCCGGCCCGCCGTCGCCGGCTGCACGGGCTCGGGGCAGTGGCCAGGACCGGGTATGACGCACGAACCGGAGCCCGAGCAGGATCTCCACGCTCGGGCTCCGCGACCCTTTTCGGGTTCCGGGGCCCGGCGCGACAGGTGGATTGCGGCGAGTCATCTTCTGCTGCCATTCGCACAGGGATCTCGGGATCTACGCAGGACTGCTCGGCGATCCGGTCAGTTCGGGCAACCCGGGAGCGATTCGCCTGGATACGGGCGAGAGGTAAGCGACGGACAAGGGTCGGCAGCCCATCCTCACGGACGGGCCGCCGCTGATCCGCGGCAGTCATCTTCGATCGGAGGGCCGCACCGTCAACCCAGGGAGCTACGGCGAGATCTCTTCGTAGAGACTGTCGGAAACGATCTTGCGCAGCTTGCCGATGCGTTCCATCGTCGCGGCGACCTCCGTGTTGGATTTCTGCAATTCATCGATCTTGGCGAGTGTCGCCAAGTCCGGCATCTCGACGGCAACCACCACCGTACCCGCATCCGGACCTGCGAAGCGCGCCCGGAACACACGCAACGAGACCGAAGGTGCGATCTTCTTGATCTGCGCTCTCAGGTTGCCGACCTCCTTCAGATAAGCAGACAGGTCGGTGCTCTGGACGACGATGATCCGCGCAATCGGCGCCGCGGCGCTCGCCGTACCGGCCAGTAGCGCCAACGCCAGGACCACCCAGATCTGCGCGATGAGTCTTTTCATGATTGTTCTCCTCACGGACGGAAACACGGCGCTTCCGCTGGGGGCGGAGCTTAGCAGTATTGTTAGTCAACAGGACCGGTGTGCGGGAAGAGTCTCCTGGCAGGGAGCCATCTTGCAGCGCAACACCCTGCTGTGAGTCTTCTCAGTACGATCAAGTGCTTGGGATCGGTCTTGTGCAGGGCTGTCAGCGGGATGTTCGAAGCGAACGTGACGAAAGTGCCACCGCGCGAAACAACCCGGGCGAGCAGATGGAGGTCGTGGCATCACGCAGCTGCTGTCCACTCATCCCGGGAGCGCGGCTGCCCAGGCTCAGTGGCGCCCCAACACTGGCTTGCAATCCTTTGAATTCCCGCTCTTTTCGCTCTGACATGCCTGGCTCCAGCCACCGCCCGATTCTGGTCCTTTCGGCCGTATGATCGTTCGTGCTACCAAGGAAGCCGCCAGCCCAGATCCGGGCCCGGCACAGGAGTTTCAGCCCTCATGAACGCGCAAATTCGCCCCGACGAGCTGCGGGATGTCATCGAAGCAGACCGGTCTCACGTCTGGCATCACCTGATTCAGCACAAACCCTTCGAGAGCGTGGATCCGCGCATCTATGTCGAAGGACGCGGCATGAAGCTGTGGGACAGCACCGGCAAGGAGTATCTGGATGCGGTTTCCGGTGGTGTCTGGACGGTGAACGTGGGCTATGGGCGCGAAAGCATCGCGAACGCGGTACGCAACCAGCTCGTGAGGATGAACTACTTCGCCAACTCGGCAGGCTCCATTCCCAGCGCGCGCTTCGCCGAGCGCCTGATCGGCAAGATGCCCGGCCTGAGTCGCGTCTACTACGCCAACTCGGGCTCTGAGGCCAATGAAAAGGTTTTCAAGATGGTGCGCCAGATCGCGCATCGTCATCACGGCGGTCGCAAGTTCAAGATCCTGTACCGCGAGCGCGACTATCACGGTACGACCCTCGCAACGCTGTCCGCCAGTGGTCAGCCACAGCGCAGCGCCCAATACGGTCCTCCCGTTCCCGGGTTCGTCGAAGTCCCGCACTGCCTGGAATACCGCAGCCAGTACGGCAACGTTCGCAACTATGGCGAGCGCGCGGCCGATGCCATCGAAGAGGTCATCCTGAGGGAAGGACCCGACACGATCGGAGCGATATGCCTGGAACCCGTCACCGCCGGTGGCGGCGTCATCACGCCGCCGGCCGGCTATTGGGAGCGCGTGCAGGAGATCTGCCGGCGCCATCGGATCCTGTTGCACATCGACGAGGTCGTCTGCGGCGTGGGCCGGACCGGCAAGTGGTTCGGTTACCAGCATTTCGGCATCAAGCCCGATTTCGTCACGATGGCCAAGGGAGTTGCCTCCGGTTATGCAGCCATCTCCTGCGCCGTGACCACCGAGGCGGTGTTCGATCTGTTCAAGGACGATCCGAGTGATCCGCTCTCCTACTTCCGCGACATCTCCACGTTCGGTGGCTGCGCATCCGGCCCGGCGGCGGCGCTGGAGAACATGCGCATCATCGAGGATGAGAATCTCCTGGCCAACACCACCGCGATGGGCGAACGACTCATGCGCAATCTGCGTGAACTGCAGTCCAGGCACGCGGTCATCGGCGATGTGCGCGGCATCGGCTTGTTCTGCGGTGCCGAACTCGTCCAGGACCGGCAGACGCGCGAGCCCATTGAGGAGAAGCGGGTACAGGCCGTGGTGGCCGATTGCCTCGCCCAGGGCGTGATCATCGGCGCGACCAATCGCTCCTTCCAGCGGTTCAACAACACGCTGTGTCTGAGCCCGGCGCTGATCGCCACGCCCACCGAAATCGACCATATCACCAACACCATCGACCGGGCGCTGACCAGGGTGTTCGGCGCCACGCAGCCGGCCTGAGTCCGGGAGATACCGAATGAAGATGACAACCGAAGAGGCGTTCGTGAAAGTGCTGCAGCAGCACGGCATCGAGAACGCCTTTGGCATCATTGGATCGGCCTTCATGCCGATCTCGGACCTGTTTCCGAAGGCCGGCATCAGGTTCTGGGATGTCGCCCACGAAACCAACGGCGGGCTGATCTGCGATGGTTTCACGCGCTCCACGGGCAAGCTCGCCATGGCCATCGCGCAGAACGGCCCGGGCGTCACCGGCTTCGTGACCGCCATCAAGACAGCCTACTGGAACCACACGCCGATGCTGCTGGTCACGCCGCAGGCGGCCAACCGGACCATCGGCCAGGGTGGCTTCCAGGAACTCGAGCAGATGGCGCTGTTCCGGGACATCGTCGGCTACCAGGAGGAAGTGCGCGATCCGACCCGCGTGCCCGAAGTGCTGAACCGCGTGATCGGCAAGGCCAAGCGGCTCTCGGCCCCGGCGCAGATCAACATCCCAAGGGACTTCTGGACCCAGGTGATCGACGTACCGCTGCCAACCCTGATCGAGTTCGAGCGGCCGGCGGGTGGCGCGAAGGCCATCGCCGAGGCGGCCCGCCTGCTGTCACAGGCGAGATTCCCCGTCATTCTCTCGGGAGCCGGCGTGGTGCTTGGCAACGCCATTGCCGAGTGCGCGGCCCTGGCCGAGCGACTGGATGCGCCGGTGTGCAACAACTACCAGCACAACGACTCCTTCCCGGGCGATCACCCTCTGGCCGTCGGCCCTCTGGGTTACAACGGCTCGCGCGCGGCGATGGAACTGATCTCGCAGGCCGATGTGGTGCTCGCGCTCGGGACACGTCTGAACCCGTTCTCCACACTGCCCTGCTACGGGCTCGACTACTGGCCCAGATCGGCAGCGGTCATCCAGGTGGACATCAATGCCGACCGTATCGGGCTGACCAAACCCGTCGCGGTGGCGATCTGCGGTGACGCCAGACTGGTCGCCACACAGATCCTGGCTCAACTTCAGGGCAACGCGGGCGACGCCGGCCGCAGCGAGCGTCGCGGCAAGATCGAAGCGCACAAGCGGCGCTGGGCCGATGCGCTCGAGACCCTCGACCACGAGGATGACGATCCGGGAACCGTCTGGAACGAAGAATGCCGTCGGCGCGAGCCCAGGCACATGTCGCCGCGCCAGGCGTGGCGTGCGATCATGGCCGCCCTGCCGCGCGAGGCCATCATCTCCAGCGATATCGGCAACAACTGCGCCATCGGCAATGCCTATCCGAGCTTCCCTCGCGGCCGCCAGTACCTGGCGCCCGGCCTGTTCGGCCCCTGCGGCTATGGCTTCCCCTCGATCATCGGCGCCAAGATCGGCAACCCCGAGACGCCCGTGGTCGGCTTCGCAGGCGATGGTGCCTTCGGCATCTCGATGAACGAGATGACCTCGATCGGCCGCGCTGACTGGCCGGCGGTGACCATGGTCATCTTCCGCAACTACCAGTGGGGCGCCGAGAAGCGCAATTCGATCCTCTGGTACGACAACAACTTCGTCGGCACCGAACTCGATCCGAACCTCAGCTACGCGCGCGTCGCCGAAGGATGCGGTCATCGCGGCGTAACGGTGCGAACGCCGGCGGAACTGACTCAGGCACTCAGGACAGCCTGCGCAGCACAAGCCGACAACGTGACCACCTTCATCGAAGTCATCCTGAACCAGGAACTGGGCGAGCCGTTCCGGCGCGATGCGATGAAGAAACCGGTCGCGGTCGCCGGGATCCGTAAAGAGGACATGCGCCCGCAGAAGCCTGCATGAGCAGCGACGACGAACGGCGCGTGCTCGTGCTGAATGCGGGCTCCTCGTCGCTCAAATTCGCGCTGTTCTGCGGTTCCAAGCGTCGCTACCACGGCCAGGTGGAAGGAATCGGGACCCGTCCCCGATTCCTGTTCGCCGACGACTCGAACGCGGAGGATCTGCCCTCGGCCACGCGCCATGCGGCGGCACTGGGCCGGATACTGTCCGCCCTGCAGCAACGGGGAGTACGGATCGCGGATCTGGGCGCATGCGGCCACCGCCTGGTGCACGCAGGAGCGTTCTTCGTCGCACCCACCCGAGTGGACACGCAGCAGCTTGCCGCGATCAACCAGCTGCGCGAACTCGCCCCGCTCCATAACGGACCCGGACTGGATGCCATCGAGGCAATGCGCGCGGCTGCACCCTCACTGCCCCAGATCGCGTGTTTCGACACCGCGTTTCATGCAACGGTGCCCGAAGTGGAATCCCGTTATGCACTGCCGGCCGAGCTCGATGCGGCGGGCTACCGGCGGTTTGGATTCCATGGCCTGAATTTTGAGCACGTCACCGCCACACTGAGCCAGCGCCTCGGCTCAAGCGCCACGGCGCGTCTCCTGATCTTCCATCTCGGCAACGGTTGCAGCGTTTGCGCCGTGAAGGATGGACGCAGCGTTGGAACGACGATGGGCTACTCGACTCTCGACGGCCTGGTCATGGGGACGCGCTGCGGTTCGATCGACCCCGGCGTTCTGCTTGCGCTTCAAAAACGGCGCGGCATGTCTCCCGATGAAATCGAGGCGCTTCTGTACCGGGGCTCCGGTCTTCTCGCCGTGTCGGGAGTCAGCTCCGACATGCGC
This sequence comes from Steroidobacteraceae bacterium, assembly GCA_035542375.1. Taxonomy (GTDB): domain Bacteria; phylum Pseudomonadota; class Gammaproteobacteria; order Steroidobacterales; family Steroidobacteraceae; genus 13-2-20CM-66-19. Next base: position 28,575 of record DATKLO010000085.1, read on the forward strand.
GAACTCGAGCGCGTTGACAATGATGCGTGCCGATTCGCGATCGAGCACTTCTGCTACTGGGCCGCACGTCACGCGGGTTCGCTGGCCGTCACACTCGGCGGCGTCGATTCGATGGCATTCACCGGTGGTATCGGGAGCGGCAGCGCGCGAGTGCGCGCGCGCATCATCGCCCGGCTGCACTGGCTGGGAGTCGAACTGGATGAGAATCTGAATGCCCGCAATGCCGGGACGATCAGCGCCAGCAGCTCACGTTGCCCGGTGTGGGTCGTGGCGGCGGACGAGGAGCGCGCGATCCTGAGGCATGTCCAGGACTTGCTGGCGAACAGCCCCTGAGCCGGATACCTTACGCCGCATCGCGCCTCGAGCGCCCCGGACGTTGCGGATCAAGTTGAAAGTCGGTCGGAAAACTCCACCGCGCAGGCCCGATCAGTCAAAGGCCGGGCATGGCGGGCGCCGCCGGACCCAGGTCCTCTGGCAGCAGCTGCTGAACCTGCGGCCCACTTCGGCACTGACGCTTCAAGCGCAGCTGCGTGCCCAGCTCATCGCCGCAATCGGCGCCGGCAGCCTGCCAGCACAGAAGGCGCTGCCCTCCAGCCGCGCACTCGCCGCACAGCTCGGCATCGCCCGCAACACCGTCACCATCGTCTACCAGCAGCTCGCTGAAGACGGTTACCTGACCGCGCGCCGCCGACAGGGCTATTACCCCAACCCGGCCGTGATGGCCCAACGCCCGCGCGGGCTCGTTGCGCGACTCGCCCCGGAGGCCGGTTTCGCTCCGGACTGGGTGGCGCGGATCGCGCATCGGCCCTCGCTGCAGCGTCACATCTCCAAGGATCCGGACTGGGAGCAGTACGCGTATCCGTTCATCTACGGTCAGCTGGACCGTAACCTGTTTCCCGCGGCCGAGTGGCGCGCCAGCTGCCAGCAGGTGCTCTCCGGCAACGACGCGCTGGACTGGGCACAGGATCGCTTCACGCGCGACGATCCGCTGCTGCTGGAGCAGATCCGCGATAAGGTGCTGCCGCTGCGGGGCATCTGGGCCACGGCGGAGCAAATCCTGGTGACCATCGGCGCGCAGCATGCGCTGTATCTGCTGGCCGATCTGCTGTTCGACGCGCAGACCGAGGTGGGAATCGAGAATCCAGGCTATCCGGATGCCCGGCACATCTTCGCGCGGCGCACGAGCCGCCTGCGACCGCTGGCCCTGGATGAAAGCGGACTGCGCCTCGGCCCGGCGCTGTCGGGTTGTCACTTCGTCTACTCGACACCCAGTCATCAGTCCCCGACCACGGTCACCATGCCCATGGACCGACGGCTGGAGCTGCTCACCGAGGCCGAGCGCCACGACTTCCTCATCATCGAGGACGACTACGAGACGGAAGTCAGCTTCTCGGGACTGCCCAACCCGGCCCTCAAGAGTCTCGACCGCGGCAATCGGGTGATCTACGTCGGCAGCCTGACCAAGTCGCTCGCGCCGGGCTTGCGTCTGGGGTACATCGTCGCTCCGACCGCGTTGATCGGTGAGTTGCGCGCGCTGCGGCGCCTGATGATCCGGCATCCGACGGCCTTCATCGAACGCAGCTTCGCCCGGTTCCTGGCGCTCGGTTACTACGACACCTTCAACCGACGACTCGCGGCTGCGTACCGCGAACGGGCCCAGGTGCTGGCCGAGTCCCTGGAACGCCACCTTCCCGGCCTGCGCCACCCGCCGGTGACCGGCGGCTCGTCCTTCTGGATCGAAGGGCCCGGCTGGCTGGATGCCCGCCAGTTGGCCGAAGAAGCGCGCGCCGAGCGGATCCTGATCGAGCCAGGCGACGTGCATTTCGCCGACGATCCACCGCCGCTCAACTGCTTCAGGCTGGGATTCTCCTCGATCGCCGCACCAGCCATCCGCGAGGGGATCCGCCGGCTCGGGCCGCTGGTGGATCGCCAACGCCCCGCGCGTTAGTGGACTGCGCGCTGGCCCCCGGCAAAGTCGATGGTGGTCGCGCTTGCCCCGGCAAAACCGCGAGTGGGCGGGCTAGCCCCGCGGCATAGCCGCAACGCGTGAGCTGCGGACCGCCGTGATCAGGCGCCTCAGGATGTGCGCGGCCAGCATCACCCCGGCACTGACGACACCAAACAGCAGCGGCAGGCGCTGATCGGGGATGAATGCCATCGCTGTCACGATGGCGAGCATCATCAGGATCGCCAGCACGGTCAGCCACGGGTACAACCACATGCGCACGCGCAGTCTTTCGGGAGACTGTCGCTCCAGCAGCCAGCGCAATCGCAGTTCCGCACAGGCGATCAGCAGATAGACGAAGATCGCGACCGTGCCGTACGAGTCCACGAGGAAAGCAAACACGTGGTCCGGTGACACGTAGTTCATGACCACCGCCGCGTAGCCGAAAGCGGTACTCAGCAGGATGGCTCGCACCGGCACGCCTCGACCGTTGAGGCGCGACAACGCCGCGGGCGCATCCCCGCGGGTCGCGAGCGCCATGATCATTCGCGAGGAGGCGAACAGTCCGCTGTTGAGTGCCGACAGCACGGCGGTCAGAATGATGGCGCCCATGATCTGCGGCGCGGCTGGAATACCCGCCGCGTCGAGCGCGGCCACGTAGGGTTGCGCGATCCGCGGGTCATTCCAGGGCACCAGCGTGACCACCACGAGTATCGAGCCCACATAGAAGACGAGGACGCGCGAGACGACGGATTGCGTGGCACGCGCCACCGCTCGCTCGGGTTCGGCCGACTCGGCCGCAGCGACCGTGACGATCTCGGAACCGAAATAGAAACCCGTCGCGGCCACCGCGCCGGTCAGAACAGGGATGATCCCGCGCGGCATGAACCCACCCTGGCTGGTGAGATTGGCGAACCCGCCGGCGTGCCCGGGCCACAGCCCCGCGATGATCAGCGCCCCGAGCGCCAGGAAACCGGCGATGGCGACCACCTTGATCAGGGCGAACCAGTACTCAGCCTCACCCCACGAGCGCACCGACAGCAGGTTCAGCAGGGTGAACACACTCATCAGGCCGAGAGTGAACTCCCAGGCCGGAACCTGCGGAAACCAGCCGATCAGCAACCGCGCGCCGGCGACCGCTTCGAGCGCGACGACAATGATCCAGAAGTACCAGTACATCCAGCCGGTCATGAAACCGGCCAGCTCACCCAGGGCCAGCCGGTTGTACTCGTAGAACCCACCCACCGCCGGGTAGGCCGAGGCCATCTCGCCGAGCATGCGCATGACGAGCACGACGAGCATGCCGGTCAGCGCGAACGACAGGACTGCCGCAGGTCCCGTGTCGTGAATGACCACACCGCTGCCGACGAACAGTCCGGCGCCGATGACACCACCCAGCGCGATCATGCGCATGTGGCGGACCCGAAGCGTGCGATGCAGTCCGGTCGGACCGATTTCGCCGTCGTGATCGGACTGTTGCAATGGCCACCCGCGCTGGAACGTGCTGCAGCCAAGGATTCCCGTTCGCTCCCACCGTGTAAAGCGCAAAATGGCCGCCCCATGCCCACGGCCAGCCACCACGCCCAGACCCTGCCGCTGCGCGCCCACCGCCGGGTCATCATCGCGGCCAGCCTGGGCACCGGCTTCGAGTGGTACGATTTCTTCCTGTATGGCTCGCTCGCCGGGGTCATTTCCCGGCAGTTTTTCGCGAGCGTCGGCGAGACCACCGGCTTCATCTTCGCGCTGCTGACCTTCGCGGCGGGTTTCGCCGTCCGGCCCTTCGGAGCGTTGCTGTTCGGCAGGCTCGGCGATCTGGTGGGACGCAAGCAGACCTTCCTCACCACCATCATCATCATGGGCACGGCAACCACCCTGGTGGGGGTGCTGCCCAACTACGCGTCCGCGGGAATCCTCGCGCCGGCATGCCTGATCGGTCTGCGCATGCTGCAGGGCCTGGCCATCGGCGGGGAATACGGTGGAGCTGCGATCTACGTGGCCGAACACGCGCCACCGGACCAGCGTGGCCGCAATACGAGCTGGATCCAGCTGACCGCCAACCTCGCCCTGCTGCTGAGTCTGGCCGTCATCGTCATCTGCAGGGTCGCGCTCGGGTCACAATTCGAGATCTGGGGCTGGCGGATTCCCTTCCTGCTCTCGGCGATCCTGCTGGGCATCTCCGTTTACGTGCGCCTGCAGCTCGCCGAGTCGCCCGTGTATCGGCAGATGATCGCCACGGGCTCGCGTTCCCGCGCTCCCGTCAGGGAGGCCTTCGGCAACGGGGCCAACGTGAAGCGGATTCTGGCGGCCCTGTTCGGCGCAACCGCCGGCATGAACGTCGTCTGGTACACGGGACAGCTGTACGTGTTGTTCTTTCTGACACAGGTTCTCAAGGTGGATCCACAACAGGTCAGCATGCTGTTGGGTTGCGTCCTGCTGCTGAGCACTCCGTTGTACCTGCTGTTCGGACGAATGTCGGACCGCGTGGGCCGCAAGAAGATCATCATGCTGGGCATGGCGCTCGCCGCACTGACGTACTTTCCGATCTATCGCGCGATCACGCACTTCGCCAACCCCGCGGTGGAAGAGGCGTCGGAGCGCGCGCCAGTGCAGGTATGGGCACAGCGTGAGGATTGCGGCCTGCAGTTCGATCCGGTGGGTAAACACCGCTTCGTACGCTCCTGCGACATCGCCAAGCAGGCGCTTGCCAGGGCGGGCGTGCCCTACTCGATGCGCTTCGGAAGCGCCGCGACCGTGATCGCCGCGGTCCGGATCGGCGACGCCAACGATGATGGCACTGGAGTGGCCAACACGGTACCGGCGTTCGATGGTACGCGGCTCACCAACACGCAGTTCGAGCAGGAATCTGCGGACTTCACCCAGCGACTGAACCACGCCCTCGCGACCGCCGGCTATCCCGCGAAAGCCGATCCGGCGCGCGTCAACGCGCCGATGCTCCTGCTGCTGCTGTTCGTGCTGGCCGTCTATGTCGCATTGGTGACCGCCCCGATGGCCTCGTGGCTGGTGGAACTGTTTCCGCCACGGATCCGCTACACCTCGATGTCCGTGCCCTATCACATCGGCGCGGGTTGGTTTGGCGGCTTCATGCCCGCGGTCGCCTTCACGCTCGTGGCCATCACGGGCGACATCTATTCCGGGCTCTGGTACCCGGTAATCGTCGTGGGCTTCACCGCCATCGCCGGGAGCTTGCTGTTGCCGGAAACCGCGGGCCGCGGCGACGCGTGAAGCCGCCGCCAGGCGCCGGGACCCAGAACCGGCACCCCGGAGCCTGCAAGCCTTTCATGACTTCCTCAGAAACGCCACGATGGCCTGCACGGTCCTGGCGGGCTGCTCCTCCATCAGCCAGTGGCCGGAGTCGGCGATCGAGACCGAGCTGACATCGGTGGCGACGAAACGTAGCTCCTCGGCGAGCGAGGCGCCGTAGGACTTTTCACCGCCGATCGCGAGCACCGGCATCGTCAGCTTACCCTTGGCGAGGAAGGCCTGGTTGTCCTTGCCATCGAGCGGGAAGGCAACGAACTGCTCGAACGCATCGTGCACGGCGTGCGGTCGCGCAAGCAGCTTCGCGTAGTGCTCGCGAGTCTCCTCGTCGATGTGCCTGGGGTCGGCCGACAACTCGTTGTAGAAACGATCGAGGTAGATGCGCTCGCGCCCCGCGACCAGCCGTTCCTCGTCCGGTCCGTGGAAATTGAAGTGCCAGGTCTTGGGGTTGCACAGCTGGCTGTCCCAGTGGCCGATACCCGGCAAGGGAGCATCCATCACCACCCAGCGCGTGACCCGCCCTGGAGACTGGGCTGCCAGTGCGTAGCCCACCATGTTGCCAATGTCGTGAGTGACGAGCTGGATCTTCCCGATCCTGAGTTTGTCGAGCACCTGAAGCATGTCGCGTGCTTCGGTCTTCTTGTCATAGCCCACGTCGGGGTGGGAGGACAACCCCATCCCGCGCAGATCCGGCACCACGACGGTATGGTCCTGCATGATCGCGACGGCCAGCGGCTGCCACATGTCGCCCGAGTCACCGAATCCGTGCAGCAGGAGAACTGCCGGACCCTTGCCGCCCACGCGCACATGAATGACGGCGCCATCCGTCGGGATATCGGTTACACGGAACGACACCGGAAAAGGCTCGACCTTCGATACGGCGGGCAGTGCCAGCCAGCAGGCAATCAGGATACTCGTCAGATAGCGCCACATAGGGTTCACTCCGTTGCATAGCCAGGAACGGCGTACGCTCATTGTCATAATAATCGAGCGTGCTCGCGGCGTGCGGATTGAAATCGGCACGCGCCCCCGCGGGGCCGATCCAGCACCGCAAGAGCAGCGCCACAAGCGCGATCTGCACGGCGGTGCGTTGTGCAATACGCTCATGAACCGGTTCGCATTCCGGCGCGCCGTCACCGACTAATGTTCAATCGGCACTGTCGTAATGAGCACCGCGATGCATTGGGGACGCGCGTGGAGGGGTGGATTGTGATGCGCTCGCGCGCCCCGAAAGACCTTCCCCGCTACTGTTAAACGATGACGGGTGAACAGACAAAGCGCGATCCCGCCAACGCTTCCGGCGGCGCCACAATCGATGTGGAACTGAATCAGGACGTGGTGTATGGCCATGCGCCCTCACCCGTCTCATCGGGGGCCGCACGGCTGACCACCGCAGGCCTGACCACCGCAAGCCTGACCAACGCAGGCCTGGCCACCGCACGGCCGGCTGCCGCGCGTATCCCGCGCCCCACTCCGCCTCCCGCGCGCAAGACCGCATCGGGGTGCAAGGCGTCGCCGCTGCTTCGCTGGGCAGGAATCGCAGCCGCCACGGGGCTGATCGCGGCGGTCGCCGTCGCGATGTACAGCCCCCCTCCTCCGGAAACCCCGCCGCCGCCAGTTGTCCTTCAGCCCGCAGCTCCGGCGGCGACCGAACCCGCTCCGGCGCCGGAACCCCAGGGGCCTCCCGTGCAGTACCGCAATCCCTTCGACCGCTCGGAGGTGTTTGAATTTCCGCCGGGCACATCGCGCGACGACGCCCGCAAGGCCGTCTCCGATATATTGATGCAGCGGGCACAGGAGCGCGGAATCCGCAAGTTCGCCGTCAAGATGAAGCGCGACGCCCGCGTCGCTCAGAACGGCGCCGAAAGCGCGCCCGCCGCCAGCCACGCCGTGCGCGCCGGACGCTGAAAAAACGCGCGACCCGCTACCGGACAGTCGGACGTGCAGGGTAACTGCGCCACTCGCCGGTGCGCGCATTCAGGATGCGGAACGAGCCATCGTCCTGCGCGGTCAGCCTGATCCAGACGGCGGTGCTGTCATCGACGTTGGCGATCTGCGCCGCGGGGAAATTCTGCTCGCCCGCGGACTCGGAGCGGTGCAGCTGCCACACATCCGCCAGTCCGGCGACGTGATGCAGGGTCGCGTAAGTCTCGCGTGCCCCGCCCTTCTGCACTCCATTGTTCATGATCGCGACTCTCGGAGCGAACGCAGCGAAGGTCGCCGGGTCCGATACATCCGCGCCGCCGTGATGCGCCACCAGGTACACGTCCACTGGACCGATCAGGCTGCGCGGGCATGCCAGATCGAACAACGGCTGTCCTGACAGGTCGCCGACATCCAGAAAGCGGAAGCGGCCGAAGTTCACGACGATACCGGTCGAACGCGGGTTCTCGATCACATCGCGCGCGGGCATCGCCGAGCTGCGGCACGTGGCCGTCATCTGGCCAGCCGCGGGTAACGGCTTCGCGAGCACCTTCGTGGCGGAGGCCACGACAACCGCCTCAACACCCTTCAGCGGCAGCACCTCACCTGGTTGCGGCTCGATATGCGGCGCCTTGTCGCGTATGGCGCGATACACCTCGTAGGCGGATCGAGTCTCCCTGTCACCGGCGGCCGCGGGCGGCAGGCTGCCGTGGTCGATGAAATGGCGGATGGGAATGAGTTGGGACAGCTCCGCGACACCTCCATCGTGATCCGGATGGAAATGGGTGATCAGCAGGTAGTCGATCTGCGTTATGCCCGCGTCACGGGCCGCCGCTACGATCCGGTTGGCGTCGCGCGCCTTGTGAGGATCGCCCGGTGCGGCTCCGGGCACACCGTCGGCGGCCCATCCCGTGTCGATCAGCAGGGACTGCTTTCCGGGAGTAACCAGCAGCGTGGACTGGCCACCCTCGACGTCGATAAAGTAGACATCGAGTTGGGAGCCAAGCGCGTTCCCACCCCACAACAGGGACAACAGCAGCACAAACAGCGTGCGTTGACACATAACTGTCATACAATGATTCACCTGCAGCGCCAGATTGCCACGGACACCGCGAAGCCACCAGAGGAGCATCTCATGAAGAGCATGGCAACGGTAAGCGCAGCAGCCTTCGCTTTGGGTCTCGGCCTCGCAGCCTGCGGCGAGGGCGGCGGCAGCGACATCACCATGCCGCCTCCCACCGACTTCAATATGAAGGCCGGTGTCACCAACATGGTAATGCACGGCCTGTCTGCGAACGTCTCCCTCAGCGGTAACGTGGTCGTCAATGGCGCTTCCACATCCTTCGCCGGGTCCGGCACTTACTCACTGGCCGCCGGCACCAGCGCCACGTTCAATGGCACCGCCGCGCTGATGCAGACTCAGTCGATCGCGGGGAGCATCGACGTGGCCGGTCAGTCCGCGCCGCTCAACGTGAGCGCCAGCGGGTACTACGCCAGCAGCGACAGCGCTTTCCTGGGCGAGACCGATGGCAGCGGCAACGAGTACGACGTGGCACAGACCCCGATTGAATACCCGACTTCGATCGTGGGTGGATCGGGCGGAACGCTGGGCACCGTCAACCGATACACCGATTCCACCATGAGCGTCCCGCTCGGCACGTCGCAGATCAGCTATTCGGCGACGGCGCCCGCAGATTCAGGCGGCCCGATCGGCATCGCCGTCACGACGAAGACTTTCGACAACCAGAATAATCTGACGGAAACCGACGTAACGAATTACACGATGAGCTCGGCCAACGTGATTTCGTTCTCGTCCGCGTCGGCGCAGACTTCCTCGGGAACTCTCACCGTCCAGGCGAACTGACCGAGCCCGATTCACCGCTCCCCGCGACGGAAGCAGCGCGCGCGCGCAGCGCGGAACGCTGGATTTTTCCCGTTGGGGTCCTTGGCAGGGCATCTACGAGCTCAACGGAACGAGGGTATTTGTAGGGAGCGATGCACGCTTTGACGTGATCCTGCAAGGCGCGAACGGTGGCTTCAGCTGAAGTGGTCGGCTCGCGCAGCACCACGAACGCCTTGGCGATGCTGCCTCGTTCGGCATCCGGTGCCGCCACCACGGCACATTCGAGCACCTGCGGATGGGTTCCCAGCGCCTCTTCGATTTCGGCACCCGAGATGTTGTATCCGGATGAAACGATCAGGTCATCGGTGCGCGACTGGAACCAATAATAGCCGTCCTCATCGAGGTAGTAGCGGTCGCCGGTCAGGTTCCAGCCGTTCACCACGCTCTGGCGCTGGCGTTCCGGATCGTCGAGGTAACGACAACCGGTCGGCCCGCGCACGGCCAGCCGACCGGTGCTGCCTCGGGGCAGGGGCCGATCCTGCGCATCCAGAATGCAAGCCTCATACCCGGGCAGCGGCACCCCGGTAGCACCCGGCCTGATGTCCGCCCCGGAGGCCCCGATGAAGATATGGATCATCTCGGTGGAACCGATGCCGTCGGTCAGCCGCAGGCCGGTCGCCTCGTGCCAGGCATCCGAGGTGTGTCGGGAGAGATGCTCGCCGGCGGAAACCGCAAGTCGCAGACTGGACAGATCGAATCCGGGTGTCATCTGCGCCAGCTTTCGATACATCGTGGGCGCGGTGAACAGTGCGGTCGCGCGAAACCGAGCGACGGCTTGCAGAAGAGCCTCGGGTGAGGCCTTCTCGAGCATGACGGTCGCCGCCCGGAAGCGCAGTGGAAACACCAACAGGGCACCCAGGCCGAATGTGAACCCGAGAGGCGGGCTCCCCACGTAAATGTCATCCGTTTCCGTGTGCAGCAGATGTCGCCCGACGACGTCCGCCATGGCCAGGACGTCCCGATGGAAATGCATGGTCACCTTGGCATTGCCGGTGGTGCCGGAGGTGAATGCGAGCAGACAAACGTCATCCGCAGCGGTGTCGATGGGCTCGAAAGGCAACGGGTGCCGCTCCATCAGCGCTTCCAGTTCGCCGCCGCCCCACGTCAGGATCCGCGCCAGGTGTCCGCTGTCCACCGCCGCTACTCGCAGGTCTTCCACCAGCGGTGCCTCGCACAAGGCGAATTCAATTCGGGCCTTGCGCGCCATGTAGGCAAGTTCCCGTGCACGCAGCATCGGTACGGTTGTAACGGCTATCGCCCCGACCTTCATCACCGCGAGCCAGGCGGCGACCAGCATCGGAGAATTACCGGCACGCAGCAGGATGCGATTGCCCGGAACGACACCGAGATTCCGCACCAGCACGTGCGCGATTCGGTCAACGCGATCGCGCAGCTGCGCATAGCTCCATTGCGTCGTGGCGGACAACACAGCCGGGTGGTCCGCATGACCCTCGTCGAGGGCCTGATCCAGCAGCACGCGGGCGCAGTTTAACCGTGGTGGATACTGCAGCTCCGGTGTCGTGAAGCGCAGATCCGGCCACTGCTGCGGCGGTGGCAGATGCTCGCGGGCGAACGTGTCCTGGTGTGCGGAGCGGTTGCTCATTGGCTGACTCGCCGGCACCTATCCCGCCGCGAAACCTCCGTCGACGAACAGCGAGGCTCCGGTGATGAGCGAAGCGTCGTCCGAGGCGAGAAACAGCACGGCGTCGGCGATTTCATCGGGTTCGGCCAAGCGGCCGTGCAACGGATGAATTCGTCCATACTCGGCGAAAGCCGCCGCGACATCCGCGCCCGCCGGCAGTACGCCTTCGAGCATTCGAGTGCGAACGGCTCCGGGGCATACGCAGTTGACCCTGATGGCGCTCGCGTAATCGAGGGCGATCGTACGCGAGAGTTGCACGAGCCCCGCCTTGGAGGCCTGGTAGGCGGCTTCGTCCGTCTTGGCCACATAGGCGAGAGCCGATGCCACGTTGACGATGTTGCCGCGCGATTTCACCAATAGCGGCAGCGCGTGCTTGCAGACGAGAAACGGCCCGGTGAGATTGACATCGAGGGTCCTCTGCCATTCGTGGACTGGAGTGGACCCGGCGGGATGCTGTGGACCGGCGATGCCGGCATTGTTGACCACGAGGTCAAGGCTTCCACGCTTTGCACCGACTGTCTCGATGGCAGCACGGACATCGCCTTCGCTGCTGACATCCGCGCCGATGGCGCAACCCCCGTTTCCAAGTTCACCCGCGACCTGCTCGGCCGACGACGGGTTGAGATCGAGGCAGGCCACCCAGGCGCCCTCCTCGCCCAGTCGGCGTGCGATGGCACGGCCGATGCCGCTTCCCGCGCCGGTAACGAGCGCGGTTCGGCCGGTCAGTCGCTGTGCTCTTGCCATGGTGCCTCGTGACTCAGGGGATGGTCGAACCGCCATCCACGGGCAGCACGCTGCCGGTAATGAACGAAGCTTCGGCTGAGGCCAGAAATGCGATCGCGGCAGCCACCTCCTCCGGCTTGCCGATCCGACCGATTGGCTGCAACGCCGCGGCTTGCGCGCGCGCCCTGGCCGGATCCCCGCTCGAGTCGATCCAGCTGCGGAACAGCGGCGTATCGACGAAACAGGGACAGACACAGTTGACCCGGACCCGGTGCGGGGCCACGTCCAGTGCGGCGGCGCGCGTGAACTGCGCGACACCCGCTTTGCTCGCGCAGTAGGCCGCCTGTCCGGTCTGACCCGCAATCGCCGCGTCGGATGCGACATTGACGATGGAACCCGCGCGTCGCCGGATCATCAGCGGCAGCGCGTAGCGGCAGATCAGGAAGGTTCCGGTCAGGTTCACATCCAGCACGCGCTGCCAGTCGGCGAGCGCGGTTTCCTGTGCCGAGCCCTCGAGTACGACCCCGGCACAGTTGACGACCACGTCCAGTCGTCCGAATTCAGAGTCGGCGCGCGCCATGATACCGGCCACGGCAGCCTCGTCGCTGACATCGGCTTCGAGTTCCTCGATCAGCGGATCGCCGCCCCCTCCCCCGGCATGCTGTCCCGGTCGGTCGCAGGACAACACCCGGGCACCCTCCTCGCGCAGCCTGCGGACGACCGCCAGTCCGATCCCGGAGGCACCGCCGGTCACGAGCGCCACCTGACCTGCATATCGCCGCAAACCCCAGAGTTGGGCCCGAGTCATCGGGTCGTGCCGCGGGCATGGCCGGGCAGCGTCACCACGGCGACCGCCAGGCCGGGAAGATTGAGTTGATCGGCGGTCACGCGCTGTCGGGTCACTGGTCCGTCCGTCGTTTGATCGACCTGTTGGATATCGCCGCCGGTCGCGCCGGGAACCGTGAGCCTGAAAGCCGCATCGCGCTTGTTCACCAGAAGGATACGTTGCTCGCCGCGCGGTGAGATGAAAGCCTGCGCGTAGATCTGTGGCGCCGGATCGGGCTGCAGCACGTTGTAAGACGGCGGCCGGACCAGCCGGTCGCCGGGCCCGAAGTTGTCCCGCAGCAGCTTGGTCACCCGGTAGCGGGCGTTGGGCTCGCCTGTTTCCCAGTCGGCCAGCGTCGAGGCCGCGACGATGCCGGGCGAGTCGATGAGCTCGGAGGCACCCACGACGTCAACGCCCAGCAGTGCCAGCTTACCGTAGAGATACGCGAAGACTCCGCCCGAGAGGCTCCAGTAACTGCGCGGAATGGGTTTCGTCAGCACGGGAGCCAGCGGGTCGGGCAGCTCTGTCGCGACATCCACGACATCCGTGCGCGCGTTGGGGACGAATCTCCTGCGCAGGGCGTCGATGTAGCTGGCCGCGAGCAAATACCTGTCCGCCTGCTGATAGAACGTATACGTCATGACCTGCGGCGACTCATCGGAATCCGGCAGCACGAACATGTGATAGGAGATCATGTCCAGCGGGACGCCCGGCAGGTGGTTGTGCGGATCCAGGAAGTGGGTGAAGTACTCGGCGTGCGAGATGTCCCCGACCACCGGGCCCATGAATTTCATCCACGGCGCCACCTTGTGCACGGCCAGCACGATTGCATCGTACAGCTTCGTGTAGTCCGCCGGGCTCAGGCTGCCCTCGAAGTCCGGATCGTTGAGCACCTCCCAGTAGGCGACATCGTAGTGATGTCCGGACTGGTGCCACTTGCCGTATTCGTCGCGGAACCCGCCGTTCAGATACCAGCCGGCGAGTCTCGCCTGATAGTCGGCGGCGAGCTTGAGCGTGGAGGCATCCAGGGTGACCGCATTGAACTCGCTGTAGGTCCAGTACGGCTCATCCGGATCCTCCGGCAGCACGACCGGCTCGCGGGTGCGGAAGATCCAGGCGGGCAACGTGCCGATGTTGAACACCACGGGGTGCCCGGCCGTGGCCTGCATGAAATCCTCAGCGATGGGATCCATGAGGGAGAAGTCCCAGGAGGTGTGGCCGTTCGCCGGCGGCTGCAACTCCGCGACGGCAAGGCGCGGAAACACGTTGTAGGGCTGGAAGTGCGCCGCATCGGCGCCCAGGTTCTTCAGGGCCGCCCAGAGCGGATCGTGGATGGGATGACCGCGCCGCAGCGGCGGCTCGACGCACACCTCGATGGAGACGCTGGCGCGCGAGACACGCGCAATGTCCTTCCAGTCCGGCGCCACCGTCAACGCGGTGCCGGCCGGGGCCCCCGGCGAGAGCACGAGGAGAACGGTGGCGACGAGCCAGGGCGCCAGGATGCGGCGCGGCGTGCGGATCATCGAAGCGAACCCCCTTCGCGTGAGCTTCATGCCTTTTAGCACAAATGTTTCTGATTAGAAACATCGGCGCGGGCCCGGCACACCTGTGCTATCGTTGCCCGGCCGAGACACAGGACGCGCCACCCAGGAGCCCGGATGCCACGACGAGCCAACCCCGCCGCCAAGGCGCCCGTCCGCGAGCCTCCCAGGCCGACCGTCCGCGAAGCTCCCAAAGCACCCGGTCCGGACCTCGCGCAGCGCCTGGCGGAGATCCGGGCGAGCCGCGGCCTCACGCTGCGGCAGATCCAGGCCGCCACCGGCATTCCCGCCTCGACGCTGTCGAAGGTCCAGAACGGCCAGGCCACCCTGAGCTATGGCGCACTGGTGCGTCTGGCGCATGGCCTGTCGATCGAGGTGAGCGACCTGTTCAGCAGCCGCACGGTTGACATCAAGGCCGGCCGGCGCGCGATCACCAAGCACGGCACGGGACTGAACGAGGCCACCGAACGCTACATGTTCGAGCTGCTCTGCAGCGACCTCATCAACAAGCAGATGAACCCCGCCATCCTGGAGATCACGGCGCGCTCGCTGCGCGAGGCGGGTGGACTGTCGCGGCACGAAGGCGAGGAGTTCATCTTCATCCTGTCGGGAACCGTGGATGTGTACTCGGAGGATTACCGGCCCTCCCGGCTCGAAGAAGGTGATGCGCTCTATCTCGACAGCACCTCCGGTCATGCCTACGTGAATGCCGGCAAGGAAACCGCCCGGCTGCTTGCCGTCACCACTCATTTGCCCACGGAAGCGACTCGCCTGACGCAGTCCAATGCGGTCTGAGCGGGCGGCGCTGCGCCCCCTGGATCAGGCGGCCCTGGCACTCGTCGCACTGGCAGGCGAATACAGCCTCCTCATCATGCCCTTCATCCTGGGCGCGATGATGGACTCCAACCATCTGTCCGAGACACGCGCCGGCCAGCTCATCTCGCTGCAGCTGCTGGCCATGGCGATCGCCTCCGTCGCGGTGTCCGTGAAGCTGCGGGCAGGCCAGTCCGTTCGTCCGCTGCTTGCCGTGGCGATTAGCGCCATCTGCCTTGCCAATATTCTGTGCACTCTGCCGGTATCGCCCGCCGTGTTCGCCGGAGCGCGCCTGCTGACGGGCCTGGGTGAAGGCGCTGTCATGTCCGCTGCCGCAGCCGCTGTGTGCGCGACTGCTGATCCGCACCGTGTCTTTTCACTTATCGGAACCGCGGTTGCGGTCGTGGCCGCGCTGGCTCTTGTGGCAACTCCATGGCTGGTCGAACACGCAGGTCCGCGCGGCGTGTTCTGGCTGCTGGCTGCTGTTCCGTTGTTGCTTCTGCCGATGCTGCCACGGGTACCCATCCTCGCACGCGCGAGCGAGAGCTCGTTCGGGCTGATCCCTCGAGGCGTCCGCGCACGCGCCGCGGGTCTGCTGTTCGCGTTCCTGCTGTTGTGGTGTGGAGCAAGTGGACTGTGGGTCTATGCTGAACGCATCGGCACCTATCAGGGACTGTCTGTCCAGCAAGTAGGACTGTGGCTGGGTATCGGTCAGTTGGCCGGTGTCGCCGGACCCCTGGCTGCGGTCTGGGGCGCGCCCCGTCTGGGTTCACGGGTCTCGCTGGTGGCGGGTTCTTGCGCAATGGCCATCGCCGCGGTGTGCTTCGTGTTTGGTGGCACCGCCTGGCTGTACGGCATCGGAAGTTGCCTGGCCTCGTTCTGGATCATGTTCGTGGTGCCCTGCTTCCGCAGCACCATGGCCGCGCTCGACGGCAGTGGCCGGACCGTGGCGGCCTCGGCCGGCTTCTACACAGTGGGATTTGGCGTGGCGCCGCTTGCCGTAGCCGCCATCACCACGGAAGGTCAGGGCTACGCGCCGACGGGCATCTTCTGCTGCGTGTGTTTCGTGCTCAGCGCGGCGCTCGCCGCCGGGCTACGCGCGTCTGCACCTGCTGAAGACCGGCACGCGGCTGCTGCGCCCACCACAGAGCCGCGTGCGGCCGTGGCTCAGGCGAACGAAAACAGCTCGCGTGGATTGTCCCGCATCAGCGACTGAAAGGCGGCCGCGCTGACCCCGGCGGCGATGAAGCGCGGCTTCAGGCTTTCCAGCAGATGGATGAAACCCCAGCCTCCCCAGCTGCATTTCGCGGTCTGGTAGCAGATGTCCTGCGAGATGAGCAGCCGCGAGGCGAATCCGGCACTCACCAGGGCCGCCACTTCGCGAATGCGCTGCGTATCTGTGGGTAGCTGAATGTAGGCATCGCCGAAGGCGAATACCCCCTCGGAACCGAACGTGTCGTATTCCATCCAGATGCCGCGCTTGAGCACGCTTTCCTGGTAGGCCTGATCGTCGCCGGAACCGTCCTGGTGACAAAGCACCAGGCGCCGCAGGTCCCCACCTTCGCGCGCATACAGCTTGATGATGTCCTCGGTCGAATCCCGGTACTGCGGAAAGATGCCCGAGACCACGTGCAGGAACACCGGCGCACCGGTTCGGGCCTGCGCCCTTGCGGCGGCCTGAACACACCGCAGCTCCAGCTGCGTCGGTCCCTCGATACCGATCTCACCGATGGCGCCGCGGCGGATGCCCTCCGCGCCGCCCATTCGCACATCCTCGACGAGCCGGTCGGCAAGCTGATCCACGGAGGCGCTTCGAACCCACTGCGGCAGCGCCGCGTCCACGTAATAACCGGTGCTCGCGATGATGTTGAGTCCGGTGGCGTGCGCGATGTGCTTGAGGCCTTCGACATCGGGTGACAGACCCAATGGCGTGAGGTCCACGATCGTGGCACCTCCGGCCTGACGGAACAGCTGCGCCTCGGCGATCGCGGACTCGACACTGGTTCCGTCAAGGTTCGCACGGTACCCGGCGGGCCGACGCAGCAGGCGCCACCGGTCCGCCAGGAGCGGCTGGGGACCCAGACTCTTCTCGTCATCGGCCGGGCTGTAGCGGCAACCCAGATCGCACAGCAGATGCTCGTGAGGCAGGGTGGTTCCCAGGTCCTCGCCCCGCACCAGACCGAGCACCGTCACGGCATGCTGGCTCATGGCGGCACGCTAAATAAATAGTTTCTATTCGTCAACATGTTTCTATTAAGATTGTAATTACCGATCTGGGAACTTCTGAGGGGGATTCCGTGAAGCCGCAAAGCCGCCAAACCGCCGCGGAGGAACTGGATGCGCACGATCCCCTGCGCGCCGCTGCCGACGAGTTCCTCCTCGACGACTGCGTCTACCTGGACGGCAATTCCCTTGGTCGCATGCCGCGTTGCGTACCGGAGCGCCTGCGCGAGGTGGCGAATCGCGAATGGGGCGCAGGTCTGGTCGGCAGCTGGCTGCATCACGACTGGATCAATCTGCCGGCGCGCGTAGGCGGACGGATTGCACCTCTGATCGGCGCGTGCGCAGACGAAGTCGTCGTCGGTAACTCGACGACCGTCAACCTGTTCAACGCTACGGCCTCTGCACTGGGTCTGAGCTCCAGGCGGCGGATCGTGACCGACGAATCCAACTTTCCGACGGACCTGTACGCCCTGGAGGGTCTGCAGCGCCTGCTGGGTGCCACGATCACCATCGACCGCGTGCCGGCCGAGGATGTGCTGCGGGCGATCGATGGCAACACGGCCCTCGTACTCCTGTCGCATGTCGACTACCGCACGGCCACGGTGCTCGACATGAAGCGAATCACCCAGGAGACGCATCGTGCCGGTGGACTCGTGCTGTGGGACCTGTCCCACAGCGCTGGCGCCCTCCCCGTCGATCTGAATGGCTGTAACGCCGACCTCGCCGTCGGCTGCACCTACAAATATCTGAACGGGGGGCCGGGGGCCCCGGCATTCACCTTCGCGGCGCGGCGCTGGCATGAGAAGATCCGGCCCGTCGTGTCGGGCTGGCTGGGACACAAATCTCCGTTCGCCTTCGATCCGGTCTACGAGCCGGCGGCCGGCATCCGCCGGCTTCTCTCGGGTACACCGGAAGTACTCGCCTTGTCGGCGCTGGATGCCAGCCTCTCGGTGTTCGAACGGTTTGACCTGCACGCGTTGCGCGCGAAATCGATGCAGCTCACGGAGCTGTTCATCCAGCAGATCGAGCAGCGCTGCGGGAAATTCGGTTTCGGGATCGTCTCGCCACGCGATCCGGACCGGCGCGGCAGTCATGTGGCCGTGGCGCACGACCACGGTTACGCGATCATGCAGGCGCTCATCGAGCGGCGCATTGTGGGGGACTTCCGCGCGCCGAACCTGATGCGATTCGGTTTCGCCCCGTTGTATCAACGTTTCAGCGATGTGGAAGCCTGCGTGGGCGCGCTCGAGGACATCATGACGAGCGGCGTCTGGCAGGCCGAGCGCTTCCGCTCCCGCGCCTTCGTGACCTGACCGGCCGGGCAGGCAGCCCGGGTTCGCCGCGCGATGCGCGGTGGACCGCCACGCCGCGCGTATCGCGAGCGCCGCGACCGACTCAACCGAGTTCCGCGGCGAACTCCACCACACTGCGATTGAAGGCTGTCGCGTCTTCCAGGAACAGGCAGTGGCCGCAGCCCTCGAAGACCTGCAGCCGACCCTGCCGCACGCGGTCCACGATCATCTGCATTCCCGCGCGCGGCTGTGCGCTGTGCGCACCCGTGCAGGCGAGCGTGGGCACGGGGTAGCCGAACAGCATGTGCTGATATTCGCGCAGACTCTGATCGACCATCTCCGCGGCCGCAATGACGGCCGGAGCGCGCGTCATCTCATCCAGCATCCACGCCATGTCGGCCTCGTCCGGAGGCCTGGCGAACATCATGGGGATGACTTCCCGCATGAACCCGTTGCGGTCGGTTTGCAATCGGTAGTGCCAGTCACGCAGCGCATCCAGCGTCAGCAATCCGCCCGGGATCTCCGGCGAACGCCAGTCGCTCGGTGGCTGATCGATGTCGATGAGTGCACGTAACCCGGCCACGCCGAACTGCAGGTAGTAGTCCCACCAGACCAGTGCGCCCATGGACCAGCCGATGCCGATGAAGTCGCGCAGTCCGAGCAGATTGACGAAGGCATGCAGATCGCGCGCATAGGCGGGTACCGTCTGGTCCTCGAGCGTCATGGAAGAGCGCCCGTGACCGCGCAGATCGAGCGCGATGACCCGGAACCGCGCGCTCAGTTCTTCGAACTGCTTGTGGAAGAAGCGGCAGGTTCCCCACATTCCGTGAACGAAGAGCAGCGCCGGCCCCTCGCCCCGCTCTTCGTAGTAGAGCCGCACGCCGTTGCCCACATCCACGGTGGCTGCTTTCATGCGCCGATTGTCCTCCGCCCATGCGGTCGCCGCCAGCGTGGCAGCGGCTGACCTTCTCATCCATTGCACCCCTGCCAAGGGTGGTTGCACCCTGGACAAGGTCGTTGCGCCCCTACCAGTGGTAGTGCACCTCCGCACCCACTTCCCGCGGCGGGGCCGGCGTGCCGATCGAATAGAGGAACGCCATCAGGTCTTCGTGGAAGTCCAGGTAGTGATGGTTGAAGAGGTTGCGTGCGTAGAGCGCAACCGACCAGCGCTGGTTGCCCGGTCCGTAGGCCAGACGCGCGTTGACCAGGTCCCGGTGCGGCTCGTAGTTGTAAATGGTGTTTGGCGCACCATCGTAGTAGCTCGCCTTGTGGCTCTCGTCGAGGCGCGCTGTGAGCTCACCGCCGTCAACGAACGGCACCGGCACGGGAACGTGCAACTCCAGACCCGCGGTCAGCGTCCAGCTCGGGACCTGCGGCAGGTGATCGGCGCGGGTCACCACCGTGCCTGGTTCCAGGCGCGTGTATTCCGCGCTGGTGGTCGTGGCCGCCAGATCGAATGTCAGCCAGCTGGTGAGTGCCGCCTCGGATTCGAGCTCGAAGCCCCGGATGCGCGCATCGGCCGGGTTCTGCACCACGTTGGTGACGATCTGTGTCACGGGGTCCTCGAGATTCAACGTGGTCTGGATGTCGCGGTACTCGGTCTGGAACGCATCCAGGTTCAGTCGCAGGCGCCGATCCAGCAGCTCG